>JAZSDW010000077.1:0-11276 GCA_045531355.1 Clostridia bacterium
ATACTAGGAGAAGATGGAACCATCTTTGTTTCTGCTACGCTTGCGTGTATAGAAGAAATCGGAGAAACCCACGAGATACTGGAGGGAAAAGAAAATGACGGAGAGATATTTTGACCTCGGACGCGTTCAAAATCATTCTGAATTATTTGGCGCGTTTGATAAAAACCTGATGCTGATTGAAAAGGAGCTTTCTGTGCAGCTGATTCCGCGCGAAGGCGTTCTCAAAATCGTTGGCGAGGACACAAACACCCAAAAAGCCCTGTATGTGTTTGAAAATCTGCAGGGCATCCTCGAAAAAGGGGACGGCCTTTCCGAGCAGGATGTCCGCTACGCGATTTCCATGGCAGAAGACGGCATCGTCTTCTCCGCCGCCAGTCTCGGCGAAAACTATGTCTGCATTACGGCGAAGGGCAAGCCGATTAAGGCAAAAACGCTGGGGCAGAAAACCTATGTGGACTGTATACAAAACAGTACCATCACCTTCGGTATCGGCCCCGCCGGAACCGGAAAAACCTATCTTGCCGTAGCACTCGCTGTAAATGCCTTTCGTAAAAAGCAGGTCAGCCGTATCATCTTAACGCGTCCGGCCGTGGAAGCCGGTGAAAAACTTGGGTTTTTGCCCGGCGACCTTCAAAATAAGGTTGACCCCTATCTTCGCCCCCTTTATGATGCACTCAGCGATATGCTGGGCACCGAAAGCTATATGACCTACTTTGAGCGCGGTCTGATTGAGGTAGCCCCGCTTGCCTACATGCGCGGCCGTACTCTCGACGATGCCTTTATCATTTTAGACGAAGCCCAGAATACTACGCCCGAACAGATGAAAATGTTCTTAACACGCATCGGCTTTGGTTCCAAAGCGATTATCACCGGAGACATTACACAGATTGACCTTCCGGACGGCAAGCGTTCCGGGCTTCGGGATGTCATTTCGATTCTGAAAAATATTGAGGGTATTTCCTTTGTGACTTTAACTGCAAAGGATGTTGTACGCCACCCGCTGGTACAAAAAATTATTGATGCCTATGAAAAAAATGCGAACAAACGAAAGTAAGGGACAAGCTATGAAAAAATGTATCATTGTTGCCGTTTCTTTTCTGCTTTCCTTTTTCCTGGTTCTGACAGGGCTTCGCCCCACGCAGTATGAGATTGCCCCCGGAAAGGCTGCACCCGCCGATATTTATACAAACCGCGAAATTGTCGACGAGGTAACAACCGAAAAACGCCGGGCAGAAGCAGAGGAGAATCTTACAAAGCAATTCGACATTTTTCCCGAGATTACCGAGGAATCCATGCAGAAACTACGCAGTATCCTAAACTTTGCAGACCGCCAGCGGCACGCCTCGCCGCCCCAACAGGAAACCACCACGCAAGGCGTTGACATTTCTGTGTTGCTTTCGATGGAGGATGCCGCATTTTCCGCTTTTTCTTCCGCAGTACTTGCAGCACAGGCTGGCCTTCTGGAAGAAGGCGTTGCCGACAAACGCACGGCACTGGAAGCTGCCGGCGAAATACTCTCTGCGCAAACACGCTATATAGATGCGGGCCTTTCGCTTCTTTCGGCTACCCTTTTGGAAAATAAATTCTATAACGAAGAAAAAACAGAGGAAGCCAGAAAGACGCTTCGCGACAGCGTAGAGCCGGTTACATATAAAGCCAATCAGGTCATCGTGCGAAAGGGCGACATTGTAACACAAGCGCAGTACGATACGCTCATCGCGCTCGGCATGGTCAAGGACGCCGGCATGCGTGCAGACGGGCGCAGTATTTTCGGCGCGTTTCTCGTCCTTGCGGCCGTCTACGGTGTTCTCTTTGTCTATCTTCGCCGGTATGTGCACGAAAGCCTGAAAAGCGACGGCCAGCTTCTCATGGTTTCTATTATTTTCGTGCTTACCATCCTTTTATGCTCGGCCGGTATTTCCAAAATGGTCTCCCCCTATATTTTGCCGGTTGTGGCCGGCACAGCTCTTTTGGCCATTTTGGTAGAAATCCGGTTCGCCATTACCTATCATGTTGTCACCTCAATTCTTGCTTCCCTGCTTTTCGGCGGCGACCTCTACTTATTGTCCTGTCTTCTCATTTCCGGCATATTGTCGGCCTTTATCTTTACGCGCCCCGGCCAGCGGCACGCGCTTGTTTTTTCCGCAGGCCTGCAGATCGCCGCGCAATTTGTTCTGTACTTTGCGATTGGTTTTCTAGAAGGGCTCGACATGCGCAGCGCCCTTTTCCGTGGCCTCTATGGCTTTGGTGCCGGCGCGATCAGCTCCGTTCTCATTATCGGCACGCTGCCATTTTGGGAATATGCGTTTGATGTAACAACGCCGTTTAAACTGCTTGAGCTTTCTAATCCCGACCAGCCGCTTCTGCGTCGGCTTCTAACAGAAGCGCCCGGCACCTATCACCATAGTCTTCTCGTCGGGAATCTTGCCGAGGTGGCCGCCGAAGCCGTCGGTGCCAATGCCCTTTTAGCGCGTACCGGCGCTTACTACCACGATATTGGAAAGCTTCGCCGCCCCCAATATTTCAAAGAAAATCAGTATGCGGAAAATCCGCACGATAAAATGAATCCCGTTTTAAGCGCCTCTACGATTCTTTCGCATCCGAAAGACGGTGCAGAACTCGCCCGGCAGCACCGCCTTCCTGGTGCAATCCGAGGCATTATCAGCGCGCACCACGGCACTTCGCTCCTTTCCTTTTTCTATCACAAAGCCAAAATTGAAAACGAAGGCGAAGTTGACGAAGACAAGTTCCGCTACCGCGGGCCGCGCCCGCGCACCCGAGAAGAAGCCATTGTTATGCTGGCAGACTGTGTGGAAGCGGCCGTCCGCTCTCTGGAAAATAAGGACGAGCCCTCTATCCGCGCTATGGTGCAAAAGCTTGTCAAGGAAAAGCTTTCGGACGGGCAGATGGGCGATAGCGGCCTTACGCTCCGAGATATAGAAACAATAGAATCGGCTTTTGTGCATGTTTTTTGCGGCTACTTTCACAGCCGTATCCAATACCCTGAAACCCCATGAAAAGGAGAAACTGTATGCTTACCATTTGGCTCAAAAATGAACAAACTACTTGTCCGCTCACACGCGCCGTCCGGCGCACAATCCGAAAAAGCGCCCGCACTGCCTTCCGTTATCTGGAAAAAGGAGGCCGTCGCGCCGTTTCTGTGCTCATTTGTGACGATGCGCGCATCCGGACGCTGAATGCCACCTGGCGCGGCATCGATAAGGCAACCGATGTCCTTTCCTTCCCGATGGAAGACGATGGGAAGATGCTCGGCGATATTGTGCTTTCACTGGAAACGGCGTACCGGCAAGCCGCGGAATACGGGCACAGCCCCGCGCGGGAAATTGGTTTTTTAACTGTCCATTCCATGTTGCACCTCTACGGATACGACCATATAGAGGAGGCGGATCGTATCGAAATGCGTCAGATGGAGGAAACGATCCTTTCCGCAATAGGACTTCTGCGCGAGCCGGCTAAAGTATAAGAACCGAAATACAGTAAGGGCTAAAGCAAAATGCAATTATTTTGCTTTAGCCCTTTTTTATCCCATCGCCGCAAATTCCTTCTGTAGTCTTGCAATAATCCTTTTTTCGAGCCGGGAAATATAGGACTGGCTGATTCCAAGCATATCCGCTACTTCTTTTTGCGTCTTTTCCCCCATGCCACCAAGACCAAAGCGAAGGCGCATAATCGTCCGTTCCCGCTCGGAAAGATGCGAAAGTGCTAGGCCCAGCATCTCCCGTTCAGCCTCGTCCTCTAAATGCCGGTGTACAAGATCGCTGTCGGTGCCTAGAATATCGGAAAGGAGAAGTGCATTTCCGTCCCAGTCTACATGAAGCGGCTCATCAATCGAAATCTCCGTCCGCCTTGCCGAAAGCTTCCGGAGGTGCATTAAAATTTCATTTTCAATGCAGCGGGACGCGTAGGTGGCAAGTTTGATATTCTTATCCGGCTGGAAGGTGTTAATAGCCTTGATAAGCCCTATCGTCCCAATCGAAATCAGGTCCTCCGTCCCCACAGTTGTATTATCAAATTTTCGCGCAATATAGACGACCAGCCGCAAATTGTGTTCAATCAGGGCACGCCTTGCACTCTCCCGTTCTGTTTCCAGCCTTTGAATCAGCTGCGCTTCTTCCTCCGGTTCCAGCGCCTTTGGCAGTGCCTCTGCTCCCCCAATGTAATGCACTTCTCTTCCGCAGATGTGCGCCAAAAGCACACGCAAAAATTCCTGCCATTTCATGTAAATTCCTTCCTTTACTTCATTTAATGCACCAGCATTTCCGGTGGCAATAGTGCGCCAAAGCTTCGGTCGCGCGAGAGCGTCTTTGTATAAATGGCGACGACAACACTTCCCGCATCCCGGAGACTTTCATTTTCCAGCACCCAAGCTCTGTCGGGTCTGAATCCCAAAAGCATTCCATGCTCTTTTCCCAAAGAGGAAAACGGAATCATACGGATTCTGCCCCTTATTTTTTCATCGGCAATCTCTATCGCATCTTCCGGACTTTCGCAGATTCCCTTCAGCGCCGGCGGCAAAATCGGCTGGAGTTTTTCATATTCTGCCACAATTACCGGCGCGCCGGAAAGCGGCTCGGAAAGCGAATTGCCCGTGTCTAAAAGCGCATCGATCCACACCTCCTCACCGTTCCAGCAAATCCCGATTTTGCGATACATATTCTCACGGGAGAGGCGGCTTTGCAGGGCCCCCCATCCCCATCGTATAATCTCATACGACAAAAGCACGGAAAAGAGAAGAATCTGCCAGGGGATATGTATATAGAAAATGCCGTTTTTCACAACTGCTCCGAGTCGCGCGCCAAGACCCGTAAAATAAAAGAGTGCCATCACGCTGCCACCGAGACAAAAGGTAACAAGATAGAAAACTAAAACTGTTTTTATATATAGACGAACGCCCCTTATATTGTAGGTCAGCGCCACTACAAACAGAGAAAATACGAGTTTTGCCGCCGCGCCGTATCCAAAGGAAAGTTTGGGAAAAAACATACAAAGCGCATATACTGCACCCACCGCGGCGCCCAGAATCAACCGCCACGGATTCCGTGCCAACCGGCCGATTTTTCCTGCCAGATAGAGAACGAGGAAATTGATTAAAAAGTTTGTTACAAACAAAACATCTGCATACACCGTCAAAAAAATGCACCCCATTTCCTGTCCTTTTCAGTATACAGAATTCGGGGTGCAAAATATGTCACTTTGCGGGTAACTTTTTTGACTTTGTTTGTAATTAAATGGATAAAATCTTCGTAAGAGATAAGTCCAATTCGCTTATCGTCTTTTTCATGTTCAACGCTTCCTCGATTGGCAAATCTGTGATTTGACCGTTTTGCATGGCAACAATCCTGCTGCCGCTATTTTGCAGAAGCACCTCCACGGCATGATTCCCCATGCGGCTGGCTTCAATCCTGTCGCGCGCTGTGGGACTTCCGCCGCGCTGGATGTACCCCAAAACGCTGATGCGTGCATCAATGCCGGTCTTCTCATGAATCGCCTTCTTCAGTTCCTCTGCCTTGCCTACGCCCTCCGCCAAAATAATAATATAGTGCTTTTTCCCGCGGTTGCGGCAAGCAAAAATCGGCTTAATAACATCTTCGTCCACCGAAAAGTCTTTTTCCGGCACCAACACCGCTTCCGCGCCATTGGCAATGGAAAGATTGAGTGCGATATGGCCGGCACCTCGTCCCATAACCTCTACAATGCTGCACCGCTGGTGGCTGGAAATGGTGTCACGGATTTTATCGATGGCTTCCATGGCCGTGTTGGTTGCCGTATCATATCCGATTGTATATTCTGTGCAGTTAATATCATTATCAATCGTTCCGGGAATCCCCACGGTCGTAAGTCCCCTGCGGCTTAAATCCCGCGCACCGCGGAAAGAGCCGTCTCCGCCGATGACCACAATGCCCTCAAGGCCAAACACCTTCGCTACCTCGATTGCCCGCGTTATTCCATCCTCTTCCATGAAGGCTTTTGAGCGCGCAGATTGTAAAAAAGTGCCGCCGCGCTGCAATGTGTCAGAAACGCTTCTGGGCGTAAGCTCACTGATTTCTCCGTCAATGAGCCCCTGAAAGCCCCTGTAGATACCCATTACACGCAGTCCGTTTGCACAACCCGTTCGAACAACTGCACGGATTGCCGCATTCATCCCCGGCGCGTCGCCGCCGCTCGTCAAAACTCCAATTGTCTTTATCATATAGTCTCATCCTTTCTTCCTGCAATACAAATTGCGGTTTTCCCATACTTTCTGTCCTTTAAAACAGTAAGCGTGGGAGGTAGGAAAATTTCTGCCCCCGCCTGCCGCTCAATGGCAAGCACGCCACCGGGCGCAAGTAAATCCCGCTCCGCTATCTGCCTAAGAGCCGGTTCATAAAGTCCCGCAGCATACGGCGGATCCATAAGAATCAGCCCGTATTTCTCCTCCGTCCGCCCTAAAAAGGCAAGCGCATCTCCCTCCCGGATAACAGCCTTTTCTCCGAGCCTTGTGCTCGCAAGGTTCTCCCGGATGATGCGTACAGCTTCAGGATTTTTTTCCACAAATGTACAACCTTCCGCTCCTCTTGAAAGCGCCTCAATGCCTAGCGCCCCGCTCCCGGCAAACAAATCCAGAACCGTCGACGCATAAACATAGGGCATCAAAAGATTAAACATGGACTCCTTCACGCGGTCCGTTGTCGGTCTTGTTTCCTGCCCTGTAAGGCTGGAAAGACGCATCCCGCGGGCCGATCCCGAAATTACGCGCATCCTATTTCTCCTTCCGTTTTACAGCGCTACGATTTCCATATTCTGCAGTTTTTGGAAGACCGGTTTTAAATTACGCGCCTTTTCTACGCGGTCCCCCTCATAAATCATAGCCAGCACATTGGTAAGAACTTCATTATGTGCTTCGCAACCGAGAAGGTTCTTAAAAGGTGCCATCTCGCCCGGCGAAAGGGTGTACACATTCTCAAAGTCCGTTGCCAGCATTTTCAAATAATAGGTATCCACACACCACGCATCAAACAACAATCTGAGCTTTTCCGGAGATGAAATCGGCGCAGAAATGCAGTCCAGATACTGCATAAACTGCTCCTTTTCCGCCCCTTCCAGAATCCGGATACCCGCTTCGTCAAACACATACGGCACCGGCTCTATCGTGGCAGCATCGTCCTCAATCGTCAGCATCGTCATGTACCCATAAAACCAGCTTTGTCTTTCTTTTGGATACACGAAGAAGAAATTCCCCATACTATATACAATCGGGCACCCCTCGTAATATTCATACCCTTGCGGGCAGTGTGTGTGCATTGCAATAACGGCTTTAGCGCCTAAATCAATAAAGTGACGGTACAGCTCGTTTTTCCCCGGGGACGGAATGGGGTTCGTTTCGTTGCCGCCATGGAAATAGATGATTGGCTTTTGCCCGTTTTTGAGTGCCCGGCGGATCGCCTTCGCGACCCTGCCCAAAGCATATCCGGCCGTGCCGGCGCTTTCGGCTTTCGCCGCACCGAATTCGTTTTCACAAACCGCAATGATCGCGACGGTTTCCCCATCCTTTGATAAAACGGCCGGCGCATACGCTTCTTCTATATTTTTTCCGGCGCCAATATAGGTATAACCATTTTCTTTTAGAAGTTCCATGGTTTCAAACATAGCGCTCTCGCCAAAATCCCGCGTGTCGTTATTGGCAAGGCCCACAACATCCGGCTTCATAGCATTGATATACCCATTGAATCAGCGGGGGAAATGAGATTCGGGCCGATCTTTGGAATCGGCGTGTGCTTTTCGAGATCCCCAAAAATATTTTCCAGGTTAACCATAGAAAAGTCCGCCTTCTGAAACACATCTGCAACGCCCGCCATCGCCTTGTTGGCAAAGCTCTCATCATAGTTTTGTACATTTTTAAAAGAAATATCTGCCCCGAACACAACTTTCATTTCAGACGCCCCTATTTCCTATAAGTTTTCTTTAGGCCAATTATACTACTTCTCATATTAAATTGCAAGCAAAATCAAAATTTTCACACATACATCCAGTATTCCTTTTCCAAATATAGACTCTTTCCTCTTGACATATCGCATGCCGTATGCTATAATACATCACGGTAGAATTTGGTTTTTTCATGTAAAAGTCCATTCCTTTTTAGCAGGTGAAGCCCATGATAAAAATTGATAATGTTGTAAAGAAAGAAACAAGCTATATTTTAATATGGTCTGTGCTCCTTTCCCTTCTGCTGCAAGCCGTCTTTCTTATTGCGGGTGTCTGGGCGTTCCCCGTCCTTTTTGGGAATCTGCTCGGCATTTTTTCAGCCGTTTTGAACTTTTTTTTAATGGGCTTGACCATACAAGCCGCCGTTTTAAAGGAAGAAGCCGATGCAAAGGCCGCGATGAAGGTGTCGAGTGTATACCGGAACTTTCTTCTGCTTCTTACCGCGGTTTTAGGCATCCTGTTGCCATGCTTTCATATATGGGCAACTTTGATCCCGCTATTCTTCCCGCGCATCGCCATTGCCCTTCGCCCATTATGCGATAAGCGCCGCGCCTAGTAATTTACTTTGTACCACGAGGTGATCCCTTTGAAAAATGAACGCCGTCATTTTTGGGCGGCAGACCTTTTTTATATTGGAATTATGGTTATTCCGATTCTGGCCGGAATTGTACTTAAAATTTTATCTGCACCGGTGGCAGATGGCGTTCAAATTGCCGGCGCACAGATTTATTTTACCATTCCCATGCCGATACAAAATTTAATTATTACGGAAGCACAAGTCAATTCCTTCCTCGTGCTTCTCTCGCTTTTGGGCCTATGCCTGTACCTCACCCACGGCCTCAAAACGAGAGGGATCCGAAGAAGGCAACATCTTGCAGAATGGATTGTTGAAAAAGCAGATGCTCTCGTTTTAGACAGTATGGGAGAATTCTTTATCGGCTTTTCCCCGTTTATCATGTCGATTCTTGGGCTTTCCGCTTTTTCAAGTCTCCTTACGCTTTTCGGGCTCTATGCACCGACCTCCGATCTGAACATCGTAGCAGGTTGGGCTCTGCTCGTTTTCCTGTTGATTACCTATTATAAGTGCAAGTGCGGCCCTCTCCAATATCTGAAAAGCTTCGCGGAGCCTGTTGCACTTTTAGCGCCTATGAATATAATCAGTGAAATTGCAACGCCTGTTTCTATGGCATTCCGTCATTACGGAAATGTATTGTCCGGCTCGGTTATCTCGGTCCTGATCGCATATGCGCTTGAAAAGCTCTCTGCGTCCCTGTTTTCCTTTCTCCCCGGCTTTTTGGCAAATATTCCATTTCTACGAATCGGAATCCCTGCCGTTTTATCCATCTACTTTGATGTGTTTAGCGGCGTTTTGCAAGCCTATATTTTCGCTATGCTTACGATGATGTATGTTGCAGGGGGATTCCCATCCGCTTTATATTTTGAAAGAAAAAAGAAAAAAGTAAATCATTAAAATACGGAGGTTTTTTGTATGTTAGAATTAGCGATTGGTATTATTTTAGGTGGATGTGCATTAGGTGCAGGCTGTGCCATGATTGCGGGTATCGGGCCTGGTATCGGTGAAGGAAACGCCGTTGCCAAAGCCTGTGAGGCTATCGGCCGGCAACCCGAAAGCAAGGGTTCTGTAACAAGCACCATGTTGATGGGCTGTGCGATCGCCGAAACGACCGGTCTTTATGCGCTCGTTATTGCTATTTTATTGATTTTTGTTGCCCCGAATATGCTTGTGGACATCTTGCTTCGTGCAATGGGAAGATAGAGAGAGGGAGCATACATGCAAAATTTGGATGTTATTTCCGTTAATATCTGGAATATTTTGATTTCACTCCTGAATCTTCTCCTGTTATTTTGGCTTTTTAAAAAGTTTCTCTATAAACCCGTGAAGAAAATAATGGCCGAGCGGCAAAGTGAAATTGAAAGTCAATACCAAAGAGCGGAAAATGCGGAAATGCAAGCAAACGAAAATCGCGCCCAATGGGAAGAAACGCTTAGCAGCGCAAACGAAAAAGCGGATGAAATTATACAAAATGCGACGGAAAACGCTAAAAACCGAAGCGAAGCGCTTATCAGCGATGCAAAGCTGCAGGCAGAGCGTATGGTCCGTCAGGCAGAACAGGATATACTTTTAGAACGGAAAAAGGCTGCGGATGACATAAGGCAAGAAATTGTTACGGTTTCGAGCGCTCTTGCCGAAAAATTGCTGGAACGGGAAATTCAGCATGCGGACCACAGGGCTTTTATCGACGAATTCATTGAGAAAATAGGTGATGCTGATGCATGATGTTGCAAGAGAATATGGGCATGCCTTATATGTAGTCGCACGCGAAGAAGACGATGTTGCAACATATGTAAATGCTCTTACCATCGTCTCCGATTCCTTCGTGCGCAATCCAGAGTACCTGTTGTTTTTGGCGTCCCCCAACATTCCTATGCACCAGCGTGTTGCTTCATTGGAGGCCGTTTTTAGTTCGCTATTGCCACAAAAGCTGGTTTCCTTTTTACAGCTCCTTTGTGAAAAGGGCAGATTGGAATGCTTTGAGGATGCGAGAAAGCTCTTTTTGGAATTGTTTGAAGCGTCGAAGAACATTTTAAACATCACAGTCAAAAGTGCCGTTCCTCTGACAGATTCCGAAAAGGAACGATTAAAGAATAAACTTGAAACCATTTATAATTGTAGCCTCCGTATGCACTATGTGACGGATGCTACGCTCATTGGCGGTGTTGCAATCGAAACCGAAGACAAGATTATAGACGGAAGCACAAGGAATCGGTTGCAGCAAGTAAAGGAAGTGATAAAATATGAATATAAGGCCTGAAGAAATCAGTCGTGTAATTCAACAACAAATTAAAAACTATCATTCCCATCTGGATTTAAAAGAAACTGGGACCGTTATTCTTGTAGGTGACGGCATTGCTCGCGTTTATGGGCTACGCGCATGTATGGCCAATGAGCTATTGGAATTTGAGGACGGGAGCTTTGGTATGGCACAGAATCTGGAAACAGAAACGGTGTCTGTTGCGCTTTTGTCGAATACCAACACCATTCGCGAGGGTACAAAGGTGCACCGGACAAATCGTGTTTTATCTGTGCCCGTAGGCGAAGCGCTGCTCGGCCGCATCGTCAATGCCCTCGGCGAACCGATTGATGGGAAAGGTGCCATTGAAACGAATGCAACAAGGCCCATAGAGTCTGAGGCCCCCGGTATCATTGAGCGCCAAAGTGTTTCTGTGCCGTTCCAAACAGGCATCAAAGCCATTGACAGTATGATTCCTAT
>JAZSDW010000080.1:0-8759 GCA_045531355.1 Clostridia bacterium
AGCTTTGACGCAAAGTTTGCCATAGTAGTAAGGTTTTCTCTGTCTGATTTTAATTGCAAAATAAGATCGTCTTTAATCTGTTTTGTCTGAATATGAAGCATCTCATAAGCATCATCCTCAGCCTTAATAAAGAAAGATATACCCATTACAAAAAAGACTGCACATATTAAAATTGCAGCAACAATTGTATATAAAATATTGTTTTGTTTTTGTTTTTTTCGTTCGAATGTTATTGCCATTTGCTTTATCTTCTTTCATAATATAATTAACAAAGATTTCTAATTAAATTATATCACTACTCTACATAAAATTCAAGTATTTCACCATATTTCTACAAAAACTTCTAATCGCAATCTTCTTTATTTCTATAAGACTATTTATTAGTAGGTTTTGTCGCAAAATGTCGCAACTAATATGAACACTGTACAATTCAAGCACCGATTTCTAGTGATAACTCATATAATCAAGACCAAAAAGCAATCTTTTTCTTCATATTATCACATTTTTACACATAATTCGACACAATTCTTACTCGTGTCAAGTCAGGGATAAAAAATTTACTGGTTTATCGACACTTTTTTATCGCATTTTTTCACTAGCGCCTATAGACGCAAACGATTAAAAACTTTTCTTACCTTTTCATTATTTGCAAAATTTCTCGATATAAGTATCTATAGACTTTTTTATCACATCCGCCGCTGCTTTCCTGTCGCACACCGTATCAACTGCCGTTTCTTTATTTTCCAAATTTTTATAAACAGAAAAAAAATGTTGCATCTCATCAAAAAGATGTTTGGGAAGTTCTGAAATATCTTTATAAAGATTATAATTAGGATCGTTGTATGGAATCGCAATAATTTTTTCATCACTGCGCTTGTTGTCAATCATTGATATAAGACCAATGGGATAGGCTCTGACTAAAGTCAATGGTTCTATCTGTTCGGAGCATAAAAGCAGAACATCAAGAGGATCGTTATCATCTCCCAGAGTACGAGGGATAAAACCATAATTTGCAGGATAATGGGTAGAAGTGTACAAAATCCTGTCAAGTATCAAATATCCAGTCTCTTTATCAAGTTCATATTTTTTCTTACTTCCTTTTGAAATTTCAACAACACAGATAAAATCCTCTACCTGTATTCTCTTTGGTGAAATGTCGTGCCAAATATTAGACATCTTTATTCTCCTTTACCTCTTTTTTTATAAAATGAAAGCATATAGCATCAATCGAAAATCTCACAAGAGATTTGTATCGCTGCGGCTTACAGGTGCATTGCGCCGTAGCTAAATTGTTTTTTCAAAACAGCTGATTTACAAAATTGGCCGCAAGGCAATTGATGTGCAAGCGCCCCAAGCTTTGTGCCATGCGACATTATTTCGTTTTTCTTTTATCGTGTACTACAAAAAGGATTTGAACCAAAAAAGCAACAGCCGCTTCGAAAGCTATAGCCTGATACGGTGTGAAAGGCTTGAAATACCAGCCCCATTTTTCCGTTCTTAAAAAATATGTAAAGATACACGAAGAAGCAAAACTCAAGAGATTTCCGGCAACGACTATCCATGGACTTTTAATTTTTATGCACCCATAGCAAAGCGCGCCGAAACTGATAATCATAATCAGGTAGAACCACAATGTTCCGGCTGTTATGTCTTCATGCATTGCAAAAAACACAAAGGGCACGCAATATCCGACAAGTAAAAATATTTTTATTATGTTGTCTTTCATGCCTGTTCCCCCCTCCAAAAGCAAAGGCTTTTTCAGTGATGGTGGTGATGATGTGAAGAATCCCCCTCGTTCTCGACATGACAATGTTTAAGGTGGCAGTGTTCCTCCGGCTTTTCAAGTTCCAAAGTAACATGCACAATATGATGCGCTTTAAGCTCTTTTCGTATTTTTTCCTTAACGCCGGTGCCTTCGTCCTCTGTAACGACATGCAGCGTTGCATAATGATTGTATCCGTCTATACTCCACACATGAACATGATGAATATCTAAAATGCCTTCTATTTGGTAAAGCTGCTGTTTTATTTCCTGCATTTTTATATCGGAAGGTATTTTTTCAAGGAAAAGGTTTTCTATCTTTCTTAAATTTTTGATTGCGTTTAGGAATATGAAGACAGAAACGCCGATTGACAGGATAGGATCCAAAATGGCAAGATCGGTAAATTGCATGACGATGGCGCCGACTAAAACAACCACCCATCCGAGCACATCTTCAAGCATATGAAGGTTTACGGCTTTCTGATTGAGAGAGTGCCCGTCTTTCGTAAGAATGGCGGCAAACAGATTAACGCCCGTTCCGATGATTGCAAAAATAATCATCCCGCTATAATCAATTGTAACCGGATTGAAAATTCTGACTACCGCGTTATATACAACTGCTACAGAGCCGCAAAGCAGAATGACCGTTGTAATCAAACTGCCCATAACGGAAAATCTTGTGTAGCCGTATGTGTAGATTTCATCCGGTTCCTTTTTGCTTTTTCGTTCCAGAAAATACGAAACGCCTATGCTCACCGCATCCCCAATATCATGAACGGCATCGGAAAGGATCGCCACACTGCCCGTAAGCGCCCCACCGACAAGCTCAAAAACGGAAAACAGTACATTTAAAATAAAGGCCAGTAAAATATTCTTCTCGGTTTTCACAGCTCTATAATCCTTTCTGCTACGCTTCGATATTGTAAGCGTTTTCTAATCCCAAGCGATTGGGGCGTTACGCAAACGCACTAATCGTGGAGTGTTATATGACAGCCAGCGCCCCGCAGGGCGCACGCAATAAAAGCCTTCGCCATTTGCAGAGCATGCCCATTTTTGGCAAGTGCGGACTTTTTGTTTCCTTCACCCTCCATAATGTTACCGCTCAATATCCGGCATCTAGATCCACGCAATCGGCTACCGCGCCATTTTTCATGTACTGTAACACTTTTTCTGTGATGTCCTCCACATATCGGCTGTGGCCATCTTCGACGCGCATAGCTTGGTGCGGCGAAAGAATAATATTGTCCAGTTCTTCAAACGGATATAAAGAGGGGTTTAAAAGTGTTTGTTCACTTTTAGGTTTTTCATCCCATGTATCTATGGCCGCGCCGGCCAATTTTCCATTTTTAAGCGCATTATACAAAACTTCCTGATCAATGCAGTTGCTTCGCCCTACATTCACAAGATATTTGCCTGTTAAATATTGTATCGTCTCCGCGTTGACCATATCATCAGTTTGTTTTGTTTTCGGGAGAGACAGAATAATAAGGTCAGAAGCGCCGAACAGTTCGCTTACAGAGGAAACGGGGGTAACGCCTTGGTAATCCCCTCCCCTGTCAAGTGTGTAAGCTTTAATGCTGTTGTTTTGCAGAATTTTTGCAACATTTCGGCCAATATGACCATATCCCAAAAGACCGACTCTCATCTGAAATAAACTTCTCCAGTATGGGTTTTCTCTATCATACCAGATACCTTTTCGCAGTCTTCTGTCACTTTCTGCAATGCGGTTTACAAGGCTAATACTAAGCCCGAATGCGTATTCGGCTATAATCTCCGTGGCGGCATGGGAATTTACTAAAAATACGCCTCTCTCCTTTAAAGCAGAAAGCGGAAAGTCATCCACCCCTGTTTTGTAGGCAAACACCGCCTTGAGGCAATCTGCTGTTTCCAGCTCGGCCTCTCGCAGCTGTTTCCCAATAAAAATGTGATACCCGCGAAGGCTAAAATCCTCAATTCCTACCACATCCACCTCTGCATATGCGCTAAGGGTTTTTATCATTTTCTCAAAGTCGCTATCCTGTTTAGAAATACTTAAACAAATTTTAATCATCTTACAATATCTCCCAAAGAATTGTCAATATACGCATTTATATCCTTTTCGGATATAGAAAGGATATCTCCTTTTACAGTGTGCTTTAAAACAAAACAGGCAATACCAAAGGCCACGGCTCCATTGAGCGCCGCCGGATTTTTAAGTAAGGCATGTAAAACGCCTGCGGCGAAAGCATCCCCTCCACCCACTCTCTCTAAAACGGCAAACTCTTTTTCCATTCCCGTCGATTTTGCCCCCTGTGGTGTTCGTATCTCAGCTGTAACCTTATGGGTATTCATAGACAAAATGTCCCGCTCGCGCAAAACCAGATATGCGGCTTTTGGATATTTTAAGAAGAATCCGTTCGCATCAACATCCAGGAAAACGCGCAAATCCCTTTCGGAGCAGAAAACCACATCGCAATACGGAATGACTTCCCGAAATACTTTTTTTGCTTCCTCTGTGCTCCAGAGCTTAGCCCGGTAATTAAAGTCAAAACTTACAAGGATCTTCCTTTTTTTAGCTTCGCGAAGAAGGGAAAAGCAAAGTTCGCGAACCGATGCAGAAAGGGCAAAAGATATGCCGCTACTATGAAAAAGATCGCACTTAGAAAAGACTGCATCCGGATCGAAATCATCCGCGCCGAGCATGGTGATTGCCGCATTTTTTCGTGCATAAATGACGCCGGATGGCCTTTCACCAAAGCCTTCCTCCACGAAATACATCCCCAGCGCATCGCCACCCTTATGCACAAGCGAGGTGTCGATGCCGTAGGAATTAAGATGACGGATCACTGCTTCCCCCAATGGGGTATCCGGCACCCGGGAAACAAACCGGGTTGTATTTCCGAGAGAAGAAAGGGCCACCAGCACATTGGACTCACTCCCGCCGTAGGAGGCGCAAAAAGTGTCGGTATTTTTTATGAGTTTTTTATCCGGCGGGGAAAGTCGAAGCATAACCTCCCCAAAGGCCACAATTGTTTTTTTCATCTTTTTATTCCCCTTCCAGTTGTCGAATCGGCTCTATTCGTTCCTTACACAGTTCCAAATAGGATATAGTAACCAACAAGGCTTCGCCACACTCTCTTCGCAGTTGCGGCGCAAAGGTACGGGCCACGCGGTGTTTGACCACATCCCACACATAAATCCTTTTCGGCACGCGCGGATACACCTTTCTGGAAATTTTTATTGCCTTTTTTCTGTCTAAATTCATAACATAATTGTAATTAATCTGAATATCGGAAAACTTGACAAGATAATAATCGGAATCCAATTTTCCGGAATCAAGTGCAGTCTTTGCCTCGTCATTTTGGGCGGTCTCTCTCAGTTTTTCCGCAAGTTGCCCTGCGGTGCACAAAGTTTCTACAAAGAAATAAAGGTTTGGCTTCCCGCCTTCCAGCAAATCTCTTGCAATTCCGAGGAAATTTTTCTCGAATACAAATTCCTTGTATTCGCTGCCGGTTAAGCCAAAATTGCTGCGGATAGTTTTTTCAATCACGCTTCTGATGCTGGCACTTGCCTCTTCAAAGGTGTCGCCTATAATATCGTTTTCATTTAAGGTAACTTCATCTACCTTCAACGCCAGAGAAACGCTTTGTGCAAATTTATTTTTCCATGTTGTCTTCTTATGATCCCGCTTCTCAATAAGCACATACCCGTCACTCGTAACAATGAGACCATTTATGCCGATCTGGTTGCCGAACTTGGATCTCGGTAATGGACAAATCTTTTTTTCGTATTCGTACAGATCGCGCAAACATAATCCGTTTGAGAAATTGTAGTCCATACATCGGTTAGTCAGCAGCATATGGTAATATGTAGACCGCTGCGTGGAAAGGGTCAGCGTATCTCCTTCGTAGTGAAAATCGTTTAGGCGGATCGTATTGTTGTTTCTGGTTTGCGAATGCTTGTGTGCCATAAGCAGCTCATCCGCGTGTTCAATAACAAAGGTGGGAAGTTTATGCGCCTCAGATGCGTCATGAAACACCATTTTCGCATTGCCTAAAAGGTTCGTAAAAACATTAACAGAAGGCAAATACAGCTTTTTCTGTTTGAAATATTCCACCTCTTCTTCATGTGCCTGATATGCTTTCGAAAATCTGTCCTTTTCTCTGTTCTTAAGTTCATTTTTGTATATGGATTTTGTATGATTTATATACATAAATACGCCGGTTTTATCATAATAGTTCTCGCCCGGTTCTATATCTTCCTTTTTGTGGCCACTATATTTTCGTATGATTTTATGATGGTCATCGTCTATTTTTAACGACTCTTCCAGATAATAGTTGCATTTCCTCAAAATTCTGGCCATGCCAAGCGACAAAATACCGGCCAGAAATACGGAAACCGTTTCCTGCGAACTTAAAATGTTAATAATCTTATCCGAGGATGTTTGAAGATCATCAAACACGCCCGAAATGAGGAATATACCCAAAATGCCCGCAATGTAACAAAACACTTGCACAATTGGTTTTGAAAAAAATGCGCTTAACAATTTTAAAAATTTTTTATTCATCGTGTTCATTCCTCCGGTTTGTGTGTATTTTTAGTTTGCTTCATTGTTTTCATGCAAACGGCTTGTCCTTCTTTGCACTCGCAACACCTTTTGCAAATATACTATTGACATAACTAGTGGTTCTTTGGTTTTCCTTAAAAATATAAGGGAATGCCCAGAACAAGACGAAATAACCAATCGCTCCATTTGGATGGCAAGCGTACGCGTATATTTGTGCGGCAAAGGTGGTCTCGTGTCAAGTCAGGCGAACAGTGAATATTAGGACCTACTACTATTTTCCTATTATTCGGGCGATTCGTGAATCGCCCCTACAAGTTTTCTTGAACATTTTTCATCAGAACCGCAGGAATATCAGATTTTCCCGCCCGATATGTAAATATTTATTATCAGCAAACGAATGTTTTGATTTTTATAAACTTGGTATTAGTGAAATGAAATGTACCCCCTTAGCTATGATGCAGCTTAATTAGAATCTACTTTATTGGTTTTGCTGTATATCGCATTTGCAAGCAATATTGCCAGAATTCCTGAGACGATTTTTCCAAAAATTACTGGAATTACATATTCACTATTAAAAGCCATGGTAAAAGCAAGATGCGTGCCTACAACAAATGCACCTGATACTGCAAATGCGGAATTGAGTACTGTGCCCTTTTTGTCCATTTTATCCATCATTCCAAATGTTGTTGTGCTTGAAGCAAGACACGAAATAATACCAACTATTGAATATTCATTAACGCCCATTTTTTTAGCCACAGCCTTAAAAGGTTTTGACAAAACCTTTGATAAGACATACATAAGCGGGAATGAACCGGAAAGTACAATTGCTGCATTAACGCAAATTGATGCCCCTTCCTCAATTGTGGCAAGGCCTTTTATAATTTCATATCCGGCCAGAAATCTTATAATACCAAGTGTAAGGCCTATTGTAATTACTATCGTGATGAAAATTCCGAAGACCTTAAATGCCTTTACGCAAAATGCCGGAAAATAAATAAGTCCAAGCGCAACAACAGCCGAAAATATAACAAGTGGCATAAGAACTAACAACAATGAAACAAACGGTATTTTGCATAAAACTCCCGACACAATACACCCCAATGGTATGGTTGTGATGCCACACAAAAGTCCTAGCAAAAGCTCCTTATGTTGGCTTTTATCTACAACTCCAAGTGCAAAAGGGATTGTGAACGATATTGTGCACCCCATCATAGAAGAAACGACCAAAGCATTATATAATCCCAATTTATCATCCATCGCCATCTCAACAGCCAACGCCGCACCACCCATATCATTTGCGAATAAAGATGCAGGAATAATAGAAGGGTCAATATGTAAAGAATTAACTAAAACCTCTGATAATGGTTTCATTAGTTCTGCAATGAACGGAGATATTACTATCATACCAATTATAGAAAGTGCCATTGTTCCCAATAACATAAATGCCTTTTCAAATTCTTTTCCAAGTCCAAAGCGATTTCCAACTATTCTGTCTAATGCACCCAGTACCGAAAAAACCAAAATTATAACTGTTAAATAATTCATTATATCCTCCTATCTATAGTGCAACAGCTGTAAATTCATTGTCTGTCAGTATATATTTTTCTTTAAAACCACATTCCATTAGAACCCGCGAAAATACTGAACTTTCTCGCATCCGATAGTGTGTGTAAATATCAAAATCGGCAAGCTAATGTTTTAAAATTTAGGACTTGGCACGAGTAATTCTACACCAAGA
Organism: Clostridia bacterium; assembly: GCA_045531355.1. Lineage (GTDB taxonomy): Bacteria > Bacillota > Clostridia > UMGS1883 > UMGS1540 > SIG447. Next base: position 8,046 of record JAZSDW010000080.1, read on the forward strand.
CATTATAACCGTCTCCTTGTATTTACTTTACTTGTTTCTTTTTGAAAATTTTTTCAAATGAATCGAATAACAAACCGCTATGGTTAATGATATTCCAGCTATATAAGGTAGTGATTTATCTCCTACTTTTTCAAATATGGATATTAGAAACACCGAGCCATAATACAAACCACAACCAAATCCCCACGATAAATTTGATTCAATGTTTGTTAATACAAGTAGCAGCGCACTTACGATGCCTGGAGCACAGAAAAACCAGAATATACTCTGTGTCATATCCCAAAACGTTCCAGCTATTATGCTAAGTGCTGCACCCAATATCACGGAAAGCAATATTGATATAACGGCCATATATAAAGCTTCACCATATCGATTTTTAGTTATAAATTTCCAAATTTTCACTTTAATCATTCCTATGCAGTTTATTATCCCTCACAATGCCCCGTAATTTTCTCAAGTATAGCTTTTATAAACCTCTTTTTATTTCTGCGTCATTCGACAAAATTCTTACTTTTGTCAAGTCTGGAGAACAGTGAATAATAAGAACCATCACGAAATATAACGAAATCAAAGATTTCTATATTTCGGAGAACCTTGATACTCGCAAGCTCGTATTAGGACCTACTATTTTTTCATGATTTTTTCACTGGATTTTTTTTGAACAAATTTCTTTAGAACCCGCAGAAATGTTAGCTTTTCCTGCCCGATATGTAA
>JAZSDW010000007.1:0-15365 GCA_045531355.1 Clostridia bacterium
CAGGTTCTGCACAACAAGGATCTCTGTCTCCGCACCGGCCTGTTCAAAGGCACGCTTGGTGTCGATCTCGCAGTTTGTGCCCGGGAATACCGGAATTAAAACGCGCGGGCGGGCAAAACTTTCTTTTGCCACAAGCGGACAGGTAACAGGCGAAGAAATCGTTTCCGCCGTGCCTTCTGCTGCCGCACGCGTTGGGAATACCTTTTCAAGCGGCGCCTGCCAGGTGTCCATGGCCTCACTAAGCGGAATCACTGCGCCGCCGGCACGGATTTCAGCTTCGGCAATCGTTTCACCAATCCGCATCGCCGAAATCTCTTCATCCGTTTCAATCAAAATAGAACCATACATCGCGGTGTATAAATCCACCGGTTCTGTAATCGCAGCACCGATGCCATTACCGAAGCACATTTTGCTGACGGCTTCCGAAACGCCGCCTGCCGTGATTGTGTGGGCACTTAAAACTTTGTCCTTTATACTATAGTAGTAAGCAAGATTCTTTTTAAGCGCCTCTATATCCGGCAGATAATTTGCATCCAGCGGTGTATGCAAAAGATACAGCTTGCTGCCTGCTTTTTTCATGGTGTTCGTCACCGTTGTGTCCACAGAAAGTGGCGCTACGGCAAAGGAAACCAGCGTCGGCGGCACATCAATATCCTTAAAGGTGCCAGACATACTGTCCTTGCCGCCAATTGCACCAAGTCCCAGCGCATTCTGCGCGTAGTAAGCGCCCAAAAGCGCTGCAAGCGGAGTTCCCCAGCGTTCGGGCTCGTTCCCCGGACGGGCAAAATATTCCTGCAAGGTTAAATAGCAATCCGCATAGTTTGCACCGGCCGCTGCCGCTTTCGTTACGCTTTCCACAATGGCACAAACTGCGCCGTGGAAAGGACTCTTTTCGGACAGGTAGGGGCTATACCCGTGCGCCATAACTGTTCCGGTTTTCGTGTTGCCTTCAATAAGCGGAAGTTTTGCCACCATGCTTTCCGCTGGTGTAAGCTGGTTCTTGCCGCCGTACGGCATCACAACTGTTCCGGCACCAATGGAGCTATCGAACATTTCGCCAAGCCCCTTCTGGCTGCAGACATTCAGGTCCCGAAGCATCGAAAGCCAGCGTACCTTTCCTTCCCCTTCAGTCTTTAAAAGCTCGTACATAGAAGCGTCTGCCTTCGGCGCCTCCACCGCAGCATCGGTTACCTTTTCGGCACCGTTCGTATTTAAAAATGCACGCGATAAATCAACAATCTTCTTTCCACGCCACTGCATCGTCAGGCGCGGCTCTTCTGTGACCTCGGCCACCACCGTTGCTTCCAGATTTTCCGCATCTGCCTTTTCCATAAAGCGTTGGACATTTTCCTTTGCAACAACAACTGCCATTCGCTCCTGCGATTCGCTGATGGCAAGCTCCGTTCCGTCAAGGCCTTCATATTTTTTCGGCACCTTGTCAAGGTCAATCCGGAGTCCATCGGCAAGCTCGCCGATGGCAACGGATACACCGCCGGCGCCAAAATCGTTACACCGTTTAATCATGCGGGCCGTTTCGCCGTCGCGGAACAGGCGCTGAATCTTGCGTTCCTCCGGCGGATTTCCCTTTTGCACCTCGGCGCCACAAGTCGCAAGCGAGCTTTCTGTATGCGCTTTTGACGAACCGGTTGCGCCGCCGCAGCCGTCCCGCCCGGTTTTGCCGCCGAGGAGGATAATCACATCACCCGGCTGTGGCACTTCGCGCACCACATTTTCCTTCGGTGCTGCTGCAATAACGGCGCCAAGCTCCATGCGCTTTGCAACATAATTCGGATGATAAATTTCTTTTACAACGCCGGTTGCCAGACCAATCTGGTTTCCGTATGCACTGTATCCCGCCGCCGCACTTTTCGTAATCTTACGCTGCGGAAGCTTTCCGGGAAGCGTCTCGTCCATCGAAGCACGCGGATCCGCACAACCGGTAATACGCATAGCCTGATACACATACGAACGCCCCGAAAGCGGATCGCGGATGGCGCCGCCAAGGCAGGTTGCCGCGCCGCCGAACGGCTCAATCTCTGTGGGATGGTTATGGGTTTCGTTCTTGAACATAACAAGATACGGCACCTTTTCACCATCAATGTCTGCTTCCACTTCGATAGAGCACGCGTTAATTTCTTCCGAAACATCCATTTTAGAAAGGAGGCCTTTCTTCCGGAGCTCCTTTGCAGCCGCCGTTGCAATTTGCATCAGGCACGGCTTCCGCCCGGTTTTCAGAAAGTCCTGATAAGTATCGGCAATGATCCCCTCGGGGAGGGTAACATCTTCCAGCTTTGTTAAAAAGGTTGTATGCCGGCAATGGTCCGACCAATAGGTATCAATCATGCGAATTTCCGTGATGGAGGGGTTTCGTCCTTCTTCCTTGAAGTGGTCACGGCAAAAGCGGAGGTCATCTAAATCCATTGCAAGGCCCATGTCAGAAAGAAGCGCAGAAAGCGCCGTATCGTCCATCGCAATGAACCCCTCAATGTAGGCAACATCGTCCGGCATGGTTCTCTCCGCTTCCAGCGTTTCCGGCTTTTCCAAAGAAGCTTCCATCGCTTCTACCGGGTTTATCATATAGCTTTTCACGCTGGCAAATTCCGCATCCGAAATCGCGCCGGAAAGTGCAATAATGCGAGCAGAAGCAACCACCGGTTTTTCTTTCCCTGTCAAAAGCTGTATACACTGTGCCGCCGAATCAGCGCGCTGGTCATACTGGCCGGGTAAATAGCAAATGGCAAAATACCGGCCGGAAAGGGAGATTTCTTCATCATAGCACACATCTACCTGCGGCTCGGACAAAATGGTGGTCTTCGCCATAGCGTATTCCCCGTCCGTAATCCCATCAATATCATAGCGCTTAATGATGCGGACAGCTTCCAGTCCGGAAAGACTTAAATTGACCTTTAAATCTTCCTTCAGCGCCGCCGCTTCCACATCGTTTCGTTTTTCAACAAATAATCTTCTAACCATGCTTTTTCCTTTCTTCCGGCCGAAGAACAGGGCGCACGCCCATGTTCTCATGCTTCTTCTGCTTCCGTTTTATATGACATAATGAAAGGAAGGCCTTCGCCCCCTATACTATTCTATTAGTATATATGGATTTCGATACAAAGTCAAGCAATTTTTCCGCAAACAATAAAAAAACATGCCACGAAAGGTAGCTTTTGCTACCTTTCGGCATGATTAAAAAAGTGCACACGCACCGCCGCTTTTATTCTCCGGCTTCTTCCTTCTTCTTTTTCACATAGCCGGCCACTTTTTCGATGGCAACAGGAATATAGTCCACCAGTTTTTCAGGTCCCTGCGCGCCAACCGGTAAAAACTGAACGCTTCCGCCGCTTACCACCAAAAAGCCCATCGGGTTAATGGAAACGCCTCCGCCCGTGCCGCCGCCGAAATTTGCGTCACCCTCTACCGGTTTTGCCTTGGAGGTAAATTCCGTACCGCCGGCGCCGAAGCCGAAGCTGACGCGCGAAATCGGAATAATCATCGTTCCGTCCGCGGTTTCTACCGGCTCTCCCACAATGGTATTAACATCTACCATTTCCTTGATACTGTTCATAGCGGTTGCTACAAGCTCTGCAATCGGTGTCATTTTACATCTTCCTTTCTGATTTTTAATATTAAACCGATCCCATACAAAAGGCGAAGACGCAGCGTGCAGGTAAATACACCCTCGCATCCAAGTCCCTCAAATACCGGTGTTAAAAGAACTTCGTGTCGTTTTAAAATAAAATAGCGGTCCATTTTCCCCAAAAGTCCGTATATCGCCGCATAGGCAGCCCCCGTCGCAATTCCTGTATCGGCGGCATCTCCAAGCGAAAACCGAACTTTTATGGAAAAGACGGAAACAGTAAGCTTCTTTTTTAGATATCCGAGCACCTCTATGCCGCGCGAAATCCCCTTTTCAAGGTTCGCGAGAGAAAATGTCTTTTTCTCCAGCTCCGCTTCCTTCGGTTTTTCGGCTTTCTTTTGACGCTTTTTTTGCAGGAAGGGCGTTATCTGCATTTGCACCGGCCCCAGACCCGCATAGACGGCAAAGTCCGTCTTATCAGCTATACGGGAAATATTCACCCGCAACTGTAGCGGCAGAAAAAGAACGACAAGCAGAAAAAGGGCTAGTCCCAAAAGGATACAACATGCAATTAACAAAACCCATTCCCTCCCTTGTATGGCCGCCAAACAAAAACCATTTCCTCTCGCCGCATCCAGAAACCGGAGAATTTCTGTCTAGTATTCCCGGTGCTACTCCGTTTTATTCTCGCCAACAACCTGCGGCAGCTCCGCCAAAGAAGCAAGCCCGAAGCAACGAAGAAATTCCTCGGTGGTCTCATACAAAATCGGCCGACCGGGCGCATCCAGCCGTCCCGCTTCCTCAATAAAGCCGCGTTCCGTAAGCTTCAAAACAGAATAACTGCTATCCACGCCGCGGATTTCCTCGATCCGGCTTTTTGTGATCGGCTGATTATAGGCAATCACAGAAAGCGTTTCCAAAACCGATGCGGAAAGCTCTCGACGCCGTTTCGGTTCGGTCACCTTGCGGACATCATCGGCATATTCTTCTCGCGAACACATTTGAAACGCATCGCCAAGTCTTATGATTTTAAGGCCGCGCTTTTCTTCCTCATAGCGCATGCAAAGGCGCATCACCGTTTCTCTGGCCGCCGGTATGCTAATCTCCAGCGCTTCGGCAAGTTCCGCCGTTGTAACCGACTCACCTGCTCCGAACAGTACCGCTTCCGCTCTACATTCCAGTTCCCGTTTCATGCGCTTCGCCTCCGCAAAGATAAATTTCGTTTTTCTTTTCCTGAATCCGAATTTTTCCGCGACTGACAAGGTGTAAAACCGCCAGAAAAGTCGCAATCCGCCCGTCCCGGGTGGTCACCCCTGCAAACACAGCCGCAAAGGGCTTCTGCCCCCCTCTTTTAAAGAAATTTTCTACTCTCCTAAGTTCGTCAGAAAGGGATACGCGCTGCGTCCGGATTACCGCAGAAAATGTCTCTGCTTTCGGCGGCGCCTTTTCCTCGATTCGTTCTGATAAAAGGCGAAAGGCCTCTAAAAGCTTTTCAATTGGTATATTTTCATTCGATACGGGAACGCTGCCCAGTTTCTCCGGCGCCTTAAAATAGTTGTCGATGGTGCTGAACTGCAGTTTTTCTAGCTCTGCCGCGGCTTCCTTCGCCTCCTTGTAAAGGCGAAGCCGCATTTCCAGTTCTTCCTTCGGATCCTCTTCTTCCTCGGTCTCGGTTTTTGGAAGAAGTTCGCGCGATTTAATATACAAAAGATGCGAGGCCATGGAGAGAAACTCGCCGGTAATCTCCATATCCATTTTTTGCATTTCGGTAAGATACGCTATGTATTGCGCCGTAATTTCCGCAATCGGAATATCGGCAAGGTCAATTTTATGCTTTTGAACAAGATGCAGAAGTAAATCCAGCGGGCCTTCAAAAACAGGGATTTTAAACTTTAGTGCATCCATATTATCCCCCTACAATCCAGCCTGCAAGGTGTAAATATCCATTGAGGGCAAGCCTTTGCAAAAAGCCAAGCGGAATATCTAAAAATCCAACAAACAAGAGAAGCATTAAAATGGGCATGGCATACCGCTCATAGTCCATCAGACGGTAGTACCAACGGTTTGGCAGAAAGTACGCCAAAATTTTCGAGCCGTCCAGCGGTGGGAAAGGCAGGAGATTAAAAATACCAAGCCCTACATTCAGCGCGATGCCCACTAAAAAGAATGTCGCAAAAAATTCGACAATCCAAAGGTCGCTCCTTCCAAAAAGCCGGACGAAAAGCCCGTAAAAAACTGTAAACACAAGTGCCAGAAGAAAGTTCGACACCGGCCCCGCAAGCCCGACAAGGCTCATGCCGCCCTTCGGATTTTTGAAATACTGCGGATTTACCGGCACCGGCTTTGCCCATCCGAAACCAAAAAGAAGCATGCAGATAGCGCCCATGATGTCCATATGGTGCATGGGGTTTATCGAAAGCCTGCCGCTGTATTTTGCCGTCTGGTCTCCCAGAAGATACGCCACATACCCGTGCGCGCATTCGTGCACGGAAATGGCGAGAAAAATGATGGGAAGCCGTAAAAGCATGATTTTGAAACTGGAACCGAATAGCATTTCTTTCTCCTTTTTGCTTTTATAAATCGTTTCGAACAAGGTCTGAATAAGTTTCCCGCTTTACGCAGAGCTTCGCCTCGCCATTTTCTACCATCACAACCGCCGGCCGCGGCAAGCGGTTATAGTTACTGCTCATGGAATAGTTGTATGCCCCCGTTGACCGCACGAGAAGCAGGTCGCCCCGTTTTAAAGGGGGAAGCTGAATATCGCGGATGAGGATATCCCCCGATTCGCAGCATTTTCCGCAAATGGTTACACGCTCGCTCCGCGCCGCGTCCGGCCGCTCAGGTAAAACGGCATCATAAAGCGCGTCATACATAATATACCGCGGATTATCCGCCATCCCGCCATCGACCGACACATATTTCCGAATGCCCGGAATGTCTTTTATTGCACCCACGGTGTATAGCGTGCTTCCTGCCTCTCCCACGATGGAACGCCCCGGCTCCACCAGAAGAAACGGCAGAGGCAGCTGCAATCGTTCAGCTGCCGAACGAACAGCTGCAATCGTTTCGCACATTGCATCAAAATATGGGCGCGGCGTATCCGCCCCGGTATACCGGATTCCAAAGCCGCCGCCGAGATTTAGCTCGCGAAGATACCGGCCTGTGGCTTTATAAACATCGGCACAAAGCTCCATCATAAGCTCGGCCGCTCGGATAAACGGCGCATCTTCAAAAATCTGGGATCCAATATGACAATGGATACCAATGGGCTGAAAGTTCTGGTAAGCTGCTGAAAGCGCGCGTATTGCTGCCCCACTTTTCAGGCTCACGCCGAATTTCGAATCCTCCTGCCCGGTCTGGATAAAATCATGGGTGTGCGCCTCAATCCCGGGCGTAATTCGCAACAGAACCGCCGGCACCTTCGTTTTGCCTTTGAAAAGCGCATCTAAAATCCAAAGTTCCTCTTCGCTGTCTGCCACAATGCGGCCTATGCCGCTTTCAATGGCATACTGCAATTCGTCCATACTTTTATTATTGCCGTGAAAGCAAATTTTTTCCGCCGGAAACCCTGCAGAAAGCGCCGTATACAGTTCGCCGCCGCTCACCACATCCACACCAAAGCCTTCCTCCGCCGCGATGCGATAAATTTCCTTTGCCGAAAACGCTTTGGAAGCATATAGGGGCAAGCCGAACCCGTCATACTTTTGTTCGATTGCGCGCTGGTATGCCCGCATGTTTTCCCGGATTTTTGCTTTATCCATTATAAATAAAGGCGTACCGAATTCTTTCGCCAGCGCAGGCACCTCTGCACCGCCGATTTCCAGCACGCCGTTTTGTTGTTCCGTGTGTGTCATTCCTTTGTAAACCTCCGTGAACTTCTCTAAAACTAGTATATCACAAAGGTTTCCATTTGTAAAGATTTATTTTTCGATGATCGTGTCGATAATGCTTCCCAGCGTCCGGAACGCCTTGGAAGCGCCCTTCTTCATCGCTTTGGACTGCTTATCCTTAATCGGGTCAAGCATCATCCCTGTTACTGCCCCGATGATAATACCGGTAAGCATACCGGCCGTAAAACAAGTTTTTTGCATTTTCTTCTCCTTTCAGTTGCAGAATACATGCTTTCCAATCTGCATAACCACCGGCCGCGTCCGGATCCATTTATTGGTCGCCGTTTTCGGGTTGTAATAGTAAATAGCGCCACCCACCGGATCCCAGCCGTTTAGTGCGTCACGCGCCGCGCGGATACAGCTGTCTTCCATATTGGCATGAATCTGCCCATCGTCCACCGCTGTGAACGCCCCCGGCTGGTAAATCACACCGGAAATTGTATTTGGAAACGAGGCGTGCCGCACCCGGTTCATAATTACCGCACCGACCGCAACCTGTCCGGTATACGGCTCGCCTCTGGCTTCCCCATTGATTGCGCGTGCCAAGAGATAAACCTGACTTTCATGCGCACTCGCGGAGGTGGAATTCTGTCCGGCAGGAAGGCCCAGCGCCGTCAGCGTAGCGCGCCCTGCAATCCCGTCAGCCGTAAGCCCGTTCTTACTCTGGAATTTTTTAACTGCAGCCACGGTATCGCTCCCATATATGCCGTCAATCTTGCCGTTATAATAGCCCCACTTTTTAAGGCGCTCCTGAATTTTATACACCTCGTCTCCGCGGCTTCCATAGCGGGAAACTACCTCCTTAACTGTCGGCACCGCCACGATAAAGGCCAGCAGCAAAACCGTACATGCGATTATTCCCCATATCTGAAACCTCTTCATTCTTCCCTCCGCTTTTTTTGCGGCAAGCAAAAAGCCGCAATCTTTTGATTACGGCTTTAGTTTTCTTATTTGTGCAGTTTTTATACGGATTTTTATTCGTTTCTTCCTTTTGAAAAATGTTCCAAAATTGCCTTTACAATCCGCCGGGAAGCTTGTCCATCTCCATAAGGGTTAACTGCCTTTGCCATCTTTTCATACGCAGCAGCGTCACAAAGAAGCGTTTTTGCCTCTCGGTAAATATCTTCTTCTTTTACACCGACTACCTTCACCGTGCCGGCTTCCACGGCTTCCGGCCGCTCCGTTTCCGTACGCAGAACCAAAACCGGCTTCCCAAGAGACGGTGCCTCTTCTTGAAGACCGCCCGAATCCGTTAAAATCATATAGGAGGCAGCCATTGCATTGTGCAGTTCCTCTACATCTAAAGGTGCGATGAGATGTACATTTTTTTGTGCGCCCAGCACCTCTTTCGCAACGCTTTGCACAGCAGGATTCAGATGCACCGGATACACAACCTCCACATCCGGAAATTCTTCGGCAATGCGCTTTACTGCGCGCATAATATTATAAAGCGGCTCGCCAAGATTTTCCCTTCTGTGCGCCGTCATTAAAACCACGCGTTTTTCCTCCCACGGCAGCGCCGCCAGCGCCCCGTCGCGGAAAGTGTAGTTTTTCTTTACTGTTGTGGAAAGCGCATCAATTACGGTATTCCCTGTAATAAAGATGCGTTCCGCAGGCACGCCTTCGCGGAGAAGGTTTTCCTGGTTTGTCATCGTTGGCGAAAAATGTAAATCGCTTAAAACACCGGTAAGCCGGCGATTCATCTCCTCCGGGAAGGGCGACCATTTGTCAAAGGTGCGAAGTCCTGCCTCCACATGCCCCACCGCGGTGCCGCTATAAAATGCGGCCAATGCCCCGGCAAAAGTCGTCGTGGTGTCGCCATGCACTAAAACAATATCCGGCTTCTCTTTTTCAAAAATTTCACAAAGGCCTTCCATGGCCCGCTTTGTAATCCCCGCAAGTGTCTGTCTCTCGCGCATGATATCCAGGTCATAATCCGGCCGGATTCCAAAAATTTCCAAAACCTGGTCGAGCATCTGGCGATGCTGCGCCGTTACGCAGACGAGCGATGTGATGCCTTCTGTTTTTTCAAGTTCTAAAACAAGCGGCGCCATCTTGATCGCCTCGGGTCTTGTCCCAAAAACAGTACAAACCTTAATGTCCCTCATGTTCTTCCCCCTTCTTTTCCCGGGTGCGATGCCCCATTATTTTCGCCGCGGCGGCTACCAGCGCAATTGCCACTACAATCAGGAGAAGTGCTTGTAAAATGCCGTTCGAAACCATCACAACGGCGCAAAGGCCTAAAACGGTGCACATCAGATAAATAATGCCCACGGTCTTTTTCTGCGAAAAGCCTAAGTCCAGCACTCTATGGTGCAAATGCTCTCTGTCCGGCTCCATAATAGGCCTTCCGGCCTTCATACGGCGTAAAATTGCAAAACCGGTATCAAAAAGCGGCAGGCCTAATACTAAAAACGGAACGGCTACGCTAATTACGGCATAGCTTTTGAAAAGTCCCATAATTGAAACTGAAGCTAAAATGAACCCAAGAAAAGTAGAGCCGGTATCCCCCATAAAAATTTTGGCGGGATTGAAATTATAAGGCAAAAATCCGAAGCAGGATCCGGCAAGTGCTGCGGTGATAATCGCAATCTCATGTTCGCCCACGATTAAGGCAATACAGAAAAGCGACATGCAGGAAATACAGCTTACGCCGGCGGCCAGCCCATCCAGCCCGTCAATGAGATTGACGGCGTTTGTAACGCCGACCACCCAGAGAATTGTCAGCGGAATCCCCAAAAAGCCGAGATGCCATACGCCGGTTTCGGAAAGGAAAGTCGGCACAGAAATTACATCAATCCGCACATCATGCAAAATCAGAATCACCGCCGCCAGAATCTGGAACGGGAGTTTTGCCTTCGCGCTTAATTTTTTCGCATCGTCAATAATGCCCACAATCAGGATAATTAGAGCGCCAAGCACCATGCCGCGGACACTTTTGTCGACAATACCGAATAAAATTACGCTGACAATAAAGCCGTAAAACATGGACAGCCCACCTAAAAGCGGCGTCGCTTTTTTATGCACGCGCCGTGCCTCGTCCGGCTTATCCACAATCTCCACTTTTTCTGCAATCCGCTTTACAAAAGGCGTGGTTGCAAATGTGATTACAAAGGAAGCTGCAAATGTTAAAAGCAAAAGAAATTTATCCATGTTTCTTCTCCTTATCCTTTGGCTACAAAGCCCACCTTGTCATACACGGTGCGGATTGTTTTTTCAGCAATTGCCGCCGCCTTTTCCGCACCCTTTTTGTATATGTCCTCCAGATAGGCCTTGTCCTCGGAAATGGCCTTGTACCTCTCCTGCAGTGGCCGTAGCTCTTCGCACACCGCCTCTGCCACGCGTGCCTTTAATACCCCATAGCCTTGCCCTTCAAATTCCAGCGCAGCTTCCTCGGGCTTTTTGCCGATGATCGCGCCGTAAATGGACAAAAGGTTATTAATGCCGTGTTTGCCCTCTCTGTATTCGATAACGCCCTCGGAATCGGTGACTGCGCGTTTTATTTTCTTCGTAATCACCTCGGGCGCATCCAGCACCCAGATGTAGCCGTTGGGATTCGGGTCACTCTTGCTCATTTTGCTCGTCGGTTCCTGCAGACTCATAATGCGCGCCCCAACAGGCGGAATATAGCCGTCCGGCACCGTGAAAATGTCGCCGTAAATATGATTCATACGAATGGCAATATCTCTTGCCAGCTCCAAATGTTGCTTCTGATCTATGCCCACCGGCACAAGATCGGACTGATAAAGAAGAATGTCTGCCGCCATTAAAACCGGATAGGTAAAGAGTCCGGCGTTGATATTGTCCGCATGTTTTGCGGATTTATCCTTAAACTGTGTCATGCGGGAAAGCTCGCCCATATAGGTGTGGCATCCCAGCACCCACGCAAGCTCCGCATGTGCCGGTACATGCGACTGATAAAACACAATGCTTTTCTCCGGGTCTATCCCCGAAGCAAGATATAACGCCAGAAACTGGTTTGCGCGTTCCCGAAGCGCCGCCGGGTCCTGCCGCACTGTAATGGAATGCATATCCACAACGGAATAGATACATTGGTACTCTTCCTGGAGTTTTACCCAGTTTTTAATCGCGCCGACATAGTTCCCAAGCGTAATACAGCCCGACGGCTGCACACCGCTGAATATCATCTTTTTATCTGGCATTCCGAATAACCTCCCCTAAGCACTCGATTCCCTTCCGGATCCGGTCCGGCGCGGTCAACGAATAATTGAGCCGCATGTAGCGTGCGCCCTCCTTCGGAACCGGCATACAGGTCGAGCCGGCCACAAAGGCAACCTTGTGGGAAATGGCTTCTTTCAAAAGAGCATCGCTATCGTACCCCTCCGGTAGTGTGCACCAAAGGAATATACCGCCTTCCGGCACCGTATGCTTGCAAGAAGCTGGGAAAAAGGTGTCCATCGCCTCCAGCATTGCGCCCGCGCGTTCGCGGTATAAAGCCTTGCTTTTTTCGATGTGTGCATCAAAATCATACGCATCAAAAAACATAGACGCCATCATCTGCGGAAGTACACAGGTATGCACATCCGCCACCTGCTTGCAGATAATCATTTTGGCCAGAATGTCTTCCCTCGCAATAGCCCAGCCGATGCGAAGCCCGGGCGAAAGCGTTTTGGAATACGATCCGGCATAGATAACGCGCCCTTCCGTATCGAAGGACTTGATGGTAGGCACGCTCGCGCCGGTAAAACGCAGTTCGCCGTAAGGATTGTCCTCTAAAATATAAAAATCATATTGCTCTGCCAGAGAAAGAAGCTTTTTCCGCTTTTCCTCCGACATCGTGATGCCGGACGGATTCTGGAAGGTTGCAATGGTGTAGACAAGCTTTATCTTCGTCGTTTTCAAAAACGCCTCCAGCGCATCCATGTCCATGCCGTCTTCTTCAATCCCAATGCCGTGCAGACGGACATTGTAGGAACGGAGCGCGTTCATGCCGCCAATAAAGCTCGGCGATTCGAGCACAACCGTGTCCCCTTCATTCAAAAGCGACTTGAACGCAAGATCCAATGCCTGTTGGCCGCCGGAAGTGATAATTAAATCATCCTTCTCGTGCAGGTTCCCAAGCTTTTCCATGCGTCCCTTTGTATAATCCCGAAGCGGCACATACCCTTCCGTAATCCCGTACTGTAAGGCCACCTTTGGATTGTCTTTTAAAATTTTTTCAGCAATTTCCCCCAGAATTTCTCCTGGGAATAGCTCCGGTGCAGGCGCGCCACCGGCAAACGAAATCATGTCGGGCTGCGCCAGGAGTTTAAACATTTCCCGTATTGCAGAGCCTTGCAGGCTTTTTACTCTGTCTGCGAACATAGCGTCATCTCCATTATATGCAATTTTTACCTATTTTACATATCATACCATATTCTCCTATAAAAGTAAAGCATTTTTTATGCCGCCTGTCGCTTTTTGTCCCGCAAATACTGCGCAAGCTTGAAAATGGCGTAAAGGCCAGCGCTCCCAAGGAGTGCAATTCCCAAATATGCTCCGAAGCACACCGTCTTTTGCCCCATGCTTGCCGTTTCTGTAGCAACCGGCACAAATTGAAGTATCAAACGGCAAAAAAGGGCTGCAAACCCGCCAGATAAAAGCTTTCCGACGAGAAAGCTCCGAACGGAAAGTCCGGCACGCCTTGCAATATCCCAGACCTGTAAGAAAACAGAAACGCCACCAAGGGACAAAAGCCCCGCCATTGCAGGAAGGGCGCCAGCCTTCCCGGAAAGTGCAGAAACCTCTAAAATTCCACTCACCAGCATCTCCGCAGTCTTCCCGCCGCATCCAAGGTACATGCATGCGCGTCTTAAAAGCGGCAAAAGGCCTGCCCATTCAAAAAAGGCCGCTACTACCGAGAAAAAAATCACGAAGCCGGAGAGACGGAGCGCAGTGCCAATGGCGGCTTCCATTGGGTCGGAAAGACGCGTCTTTTGCCTCTCCTTTCGGTCTTCGCACCTGCCGCCCCAAGCCCGCATGTAAATTCCGGTAAAAAGCGAAGCGAGAACGGTGGACGCGAGCAAAAGATACCCCGCGCGCTCGTTTTGATATCCTCCCATGCCGATTACGCCCAAAATAAAGAGCGGACTCGGATTATTGGTAAACGCTAAAAGACGATGCGCCTCGTTTTTTGAAATTTGCCCGCCCATGTAAAGTCTTGCCGCCACCGCCGCCCCGGACGGATATCCGCTGCAAAAGCCGAGAAGAACGGCCGCCGCGCCTGCACCGCGAATTCCGAAGAGTCTATAAAAAGGGCGTTCAAGACGAGATCCTATCGCATTTGCAATCCCGCTCGCAATTAAAATATTACTGCAGACGAAAAAAGGGAAGAGCGCCGGAATTAAGGTATGTATACAAAGTCGTATGGCCGCTTCCGCCGCCACCGCCGCCCTTTCCGGCGCACATGCGCCCAAAAGAAGTAAAATGCCTGCCATGCTGCCGATAAGCTTTTTCACATTCGCGCTCCTTTTTTGGTTTTTTTCTTGTTTCTTCCACATATACATATGGCGAAAGGACTGATTCCATGCGAAAACAAAACCGAAAATCTCTCCGCGAAAAAATGGTAGATGCTGCCGAACTTCCCAAAGAAATTGCGCTGGGAATGCCAAAAATCACGCTGCTCGCCGGCAAAGAAGCCACGGTAGAAAATTACAAAGGCATTATTGAACTTTCGCCTGAAAAAATTCGTCTCTATACCTCGGCCGGCGTTGTCAGCCTTTCGGGTGATGCTATGGATATTTCCGCCATTACAGACGAGGATATTACCATTTTAGGCGCGATTTCCAAAATCGAGCTGGAATAGAAGGTGCTTTTATGATTCTTTCTCTTTTCCACTATCTGCGCGGGTTTCTCCTTCTCCAACTGGAGGGGCCCTTTTTAGAACGCTTTTTAAACCTCTGTGTCCGTGATGGCATCTATCTCTGGAACATCCGCAAAAAAGGAGGAACCGCCTCCGCCTCCGTTTCGCTCGCCGGCTTTCGTCGCATGCGCGGTGCCGCACACAAAACAAAAACGCGTGTCCGCATAGCCAAAAAATGCGGCCTTCCGCTTTTCCTGCATCGGCATAGAAAACGGCGTGCATTCTTGATTGGCATGCTTCTTTTTTTCCTGGTTCTCTTTCTTCTCTCTTCCTTTGTGTGGGCAATTGAAATTGACGGAAATGAAAAAATAGAACAAAATATAATAAGAAATACGCTGAAGTCTTGCGGTTTGGACATTGGTGTGGTAAAATATAAAATTAAGGAGTCCGAAATCAAGGAAGACATGCTGCGACAAATTCCGGAGCTCGGCTGGCTCTGGGTGGAAATCCGGGGCACCAAGGCCCTTGTGCATGTCCGCGAAAAAACGGCGCCCCCCGAGATGATTGCCGAAGGGTTGCCGGCCAATATTTCGGCTACCAAAGACGGCGTAATCGTGTCGGTGACGGCCACGCGCGGGAAACCGCTGGTCGAGCCGGGGGATGTTGTACAAAAAGGTGCACTTCTCATTAGCGGCACCGTCGAAACCAAGCTCGGTGGCACGCTTTTCGTACGAAGCGCTGGTGAGGTCCGGGCGAAAACCTGGTATACTGCTGCAGACACTTTTCCGCTTACAAAGACATTCACCACGAAAACAGGCGCCCAAAAAACGCGTTATGCTTTACATTTTGGTTCGTTTCGTCTGCCGCTTTATTCCAAGGCGCCTTTTTTAAGCTTTGAAACCGAGTCGAACGCTACACCGCTTCATCTTTGGGGCGACCTCTGTCTGCCGGTGCAGCTCGAAACCGAAACCTATATGGAAACGGAGACGGAAGCGCGGCTCCTTTCTGCTGTGGAAGCTGAAGAACTGTACGGAAATCAGCTCATAGAGCGCATGGCGCTTCCGGATACAGCCGAAGTGATAAAAACGGAGTTTTC
>JAZSDW010000083.1:0-29407 GCA_045531355.1 Clostridia bacterium
TTTAATAACGCTTGTTGCACACCTTCGCCGCTTACATCCCGGGTAATAGAGGGATTTTCACTTTTCTTGGAAATCTTATCAATTTCGTCAATGTAAATAATGCCTCTGGCGGCGCGTTTGACATCGTAGTCCGCAGCCTGGATAAGCTTGAGCAGAATATTCTCTACATCTTCGCCGACATAACCGGCTTCTGTTAGGGAAGTGGCGTCCGCAATCGCAAAAGGAACATCCAATATTTTTGCAAGAGTTTGTGCCAGAAGCGTTTTTCCGGAACCGGTCGGTCCTAAAAGAAGAATGTTGCTTTTTTGGAGTTCAACATCTGCATTTAAAATTGTTTCTTTTCCGATTCTTTTATAATGGTTGTATACCGCAACGGATAGGCTCTTTTTTGCTTTTTCCTGCCCAATGATATAACTATCCAGAATTTCCTTAATTTCCTTTGGCTTTGGAATCTCATGATATGCATGCATGTGCGGCTTAGCATTTGAATCGGTATTTTTTGCCGGAGAATCCTCGTCAATAATCTCAAAGCAAAGCTCTATGCACTCATCACAAATATAAACCCCAGGGCCGGCCACAAGCCGGCCTACTTGATCCTGAGGTTTATCACAAAATGAACAACGAAGCTGTTTTGGATCGTCAAATTTTGCCATACAATATCCTGCGCTTTCTTGAATTTTAGCGTTTTTCGATTACTCTATCAATCAAACCATACTCTTTCGCGGCCGACGCAAACATAAAATTATCCCGCTCGGTATCGCGTTCAATCACATCAAGAGGCTGCCCTGTATTCTGGCTTAAAATCCGGTTCATTCGATCCTTGATTGCCAGAATATGGTCAGCATGAATTTTGATATCGGTTGCTTGACCTTGCATACCGCCCAGAGGCTGATGAATCATAATTTCGCTATTCGGCAGTGCGAGACGCTTACCTTTCGCACCGGCAGAAAGCAGAAACGCACCCATGCTGGCAGCCATACCAATACAGATGGTCGACACATCACATTTGATGTAATTCATTGTATCATAAATCGCCATGCCAGCTGTAATGGAGCCACCGGGGCTATTGATATATAAGTTGATATCTTTGTCAGGGTCTTCGCTTTCCAGGAAAAGAAGCTGTGCAACAACAAGGCTCGCTGTTACATCATTTACTTCTTCACCTAAAAATACAATTCTGTCCTTTAAAAGGCGGGAGTAAATATCAAACGATCGTTCGCCACGCGTATCCTGCTCTACAACGATGGGGACTAAGCTCATAATGATGACCTCCTAAAATTTAAAATGCAATCTGAAAGTTAAGCTTCCGGCTCAGCTTTGGTTTCCTTTTTTGTAGTTTTCTTTGTGGTGGAAGTTTTAGTTGTGCTGGATTTTGCTGTCGTTTTTGTTTCAGAAGTTTTCTTTGCAGCCGGTTTCTTTTCCGTCGTCTTCTTTGCAGGGGCGACTTCTTCTGCGGTTTCCGCATCCTTTGTTTTCGGAGCCGCCTTTTTACGCGCCTTTTTAATGTCAGCATTTTCAACCAAGAAAGCAAGGGTTTTGTTCGTTGTCAAATCTGCAGCCAGATTTTCTAAATTTCCACCCATGATTTTCTTGATTTTTTCGACTTCCATCTTATAAGTATCCGCCATTTTCTGTAATTCTGCTTCGATATCTTCTTCGGTTGCTTTAATGTTTTCAGCTGCACCAATTTTTTCAAGAATTAAGCTGCCTTTCACTGCACGCGTTGCATTTTCTTCATACTGTGCACGAACATCTTCCATTTTCATGCCGGTATACGAAATGTACTGTTCAAGCGTAAGGCCTTGCGAAGACAGGCGATAGCGCATATCATCGAGCATTCTGTCAATCTGTGTTTCGATCATGGGGCGGGGGATATCAATTTCTGTTGCGGCAGAAATAGCCTCCATGATTTTATCTTCCGTTTCACGCAGAGCCCGTGCTTCGCCGGACTTTGAAAGCTGGCTCATAATATCAGCTTTCAAAGTCTCCAGGGTATCGAATTCACTGACATCCTTCGCAAATTCATCATCGATTGCAGGAAGCTCCTTCTTCTTTATGGAGTGAATGGCAACCTTAAAGGTAGCAGCTTTGCCTTTCAGCTCTTCTGCATGGTACTCTTCGGGGAAGGTAACGGCAATTTCGCTTTCAGAGCCGGCTTCTTTGCCAATAAGTTGTTCTTCAAAACCGGGGATAAACTGGCCGGAACCGATGGTGAGGTCATGATTTTTGTCTGCGCCGCCACTGAAGGCAACGCCATCTACAAATCCTTCGTAATCAATGGTAACGATGTCGCCGTTTTCAACTGCGCGGCCTTCAACTGTTACAATACGGGAGTTTTGTTCCTGCATGCGCGAAAGCTCTGCATCCACATCTGCATCTGTGGGTATATATTCTATTTTATCCACTTTTATGCCTTTGTATTCGCCTAGCGTAAATTCTGGTTTTACTGTAACGGTTGCTTTAAAAACAAAGTTTTCACCGCCACCAATTTTTACAATTTCAATTTCAGGTTGTGCAACAGGAGAGATGTTGTTTTCCTCTATTGCTTTATCATATGCGTCTGGGCAGACAAAGTTTATTGCATCTTCGTAAAAAACACCTTCTCCGTAGTATTTTTCAATAAATTTACGCGGAGCATGTCCCTTACGGAAACCAGGCAATGCAATGCTCTTTACATTTTTTCGGTAAGATTTCTCCATGCCGGCTTCAAAAAGATCTTTATCAACTTCGATTTCCAGCACGACTACATTTTTGTCTGTTTTTTCAACCTTTACATTCATTTGTTTTCCTCCAAAAATTTATTTGTTTTCCAATTTAATTATTATATCATACTTTTCTTTTTTTGCAACCCTTTTTTTAAAAAAAGGCAAAAAAACTTGCAGAGAAGATGTGCTGGTGAAAAAAACAAGGAAAAATCCCTTTAAAAGGCGAGAAATAAAGAAAAAGCACGGCAAGAACAGCCGTGCTTTTATGTAACCTGTGCCACATATGAAAGCATACGCTTTATCAAGACGGCAGCCTCGGCGCGTGTCGCTGTTTGCCTGGGGAGAAATCGACCATCCGTAAATCCGCATATAAAGGAAAGTGCAGCAGATTGTGCGATGTCTCGTTTTGCCCATGCACTAATTGTGGCGGCGTCTGCAAATGAAAGCTGGTCTTCTTTCATAGGTGCGTTCGTTTTTCGATATGCGCGCATAATCATCGCGGCCATTTCTTCTCGGGTAATGGGAAGCTCAGGTGAAAAAGTCTTTTCACTCGTACCGTTCGTAATTCCGTGCTTTGTAATAACTGCAACGGCACCAGCATACCAATGATAGGATTTCACATCTTCGAATTGATTTTCGTAAAAAATAGGCGCAAGTTCAAAGGCACGCGCGAGAAACGCAGAAAATTCTGCGCGCGTAATTTGCGCGCCCGGTTCAAAAAGTCCGTTTCCACGCCCTTCTACAATGCCTGCAGCAGACAAAAGCTCAATTTCTGATTTTGCCCAATGCTGCTCCAGATCCAAAAAAACATCTGCTTTTGCGGAAGAAAACTTTTCCAAATCTAAAACATGCAGGTTTCCTACGAGAAGAGACGGCTTGGAAGGCGCATCAACGCCTGGCTGTGTTTCCGGAACGGAAATGGGCGGTGTGGAAGATGGATCCGCCGGAACAGTAGGGATTGGAGCACCAACCCGGACGACCGCAGAGGAACTACTTTGCCCAACAACCGGTCCATGAAGAGAAATGGGCGTAACCTCAAATTTTAAGAATTTCCAAAGCATATTCTGCGTAATGGAGAGGGTGCTTCGCGTCTGTCCTTCGAGCGGGATGAAAATACCGGTCGCCGAATCAGAAATCAGCCAACGATAGGTACTGGCATCTACGGTCTCGAAATTCGCATCAAAGCGATATTTTCCGGTGATATTCATATTTACATCGGCGATGCCGGTAATCTGTACCTCCGAAGCACTAGTGATAGCCTTTTTAACAGATATAGCGTCAAACAGAATTTTCTGCTGGTTATGCGTATCGGGCGTATTAAACGCAATCATTAAACGACCGACAGTAGACACGGAGGGTGTAAAAAGCAATTCAATATGCTGCAGTTCTTTGGAAACCGTAAATTGTCCGACAACAAGGTTATCATCGAAGGAATTGCTGCTCATATTTTCAATCAAAACCGTCACTACGGTCGGAATGTCCGGAACAACGGTCTTGATATCCGCTTCAAAGACATAGCTATTTCCTTTGCTGTACCAAGCTGCGGACGCGGATAAAAGTGCAGAAACAGGGCCGTTCATCGTAAGTTTCGCCATTCTTTGCCCCTGGGTGGGATAAGACTGGTTATAGGTGGAAGCAAAGTGTAGGAGAGAAGGTTGAGCCGTTGTCCAGAGGGCGCCGGGCTGTGTTTCCTCAAAGCTACCATCGCCAATAAAATTAGTGGAGACAGAGAATGCGCGCTCGGCACTTGCAGTCCCGCCGGATGCCGCCGTGGCACGGAGGATATAAGTTTGCGGAACGGCATTTATAGATATGAAAAGCTGGTTTTCGCGCACGGAAACGCCTTGTCCTTCCGGTGATACGGAAAAGGTAAGGGGCACATCGCAAGGTGTTCCCTCCTGATTAAAGATAGCAGAGGGAATCGAAATTTGATATTCTCCCTCATCTGGAGCTGCGATATGCGGGGGAATGTCAAAATAGATAAGGCTTGGCGCGAGCACTTCTTTCTGCAAAGAAATGGAATCTACAAAAATAGGACGCGCATCTTCTGAAAAAACATTGATTTTTAAAGCATAGATGCCGTCTGCCGGCACACGAAAGGCAGCAATGGCTTCCGCCCAAAGATCACTACCGATGCCGGAAACGGAAATATTGATGCAATTCTCGTCAGAAATAGTAGCTGCTGCGCGCGTAGGATAGGCGCCCCAGCCGAAAGTCGAACGAAAGTTTGCACGAAAAACATATAAAGTGTCTGCTTGCAAAACGAAAGATTGCAGCGGCGAGAGTTCCCCTGTATAACCTGCGTTCTCCTTTCGCATGCAGACATTTGCAAAGCGGTTATTATCCGCTTGTTCTATCAAAAAGGAAGTAGAAGCATTCTCCCAATTCTCGCAAAGCGGAAAATCAGAGAACGAGCCGTTTTGCACCATGTTATCAGATAAAGTAATGCGGATGGTTTCTGATAGAAACGGAGTTTCATTGACGCAAAGAGCGCATTCGAGCAAAACAAAATCGCAGGCATTTGCGGTGCTATCGACCGAAAGCCTGTTTTCGGTCGCATCAAAAGAAACCCCTTGTGGGAGAGAAACGGCGCGTAATATGGCGTTTTTTATTTCTATATACGCACCATCTGCATTTACTGAAACAGGCACATAAGAATAGGTGGCGGTACCGTGGCTTGGAATTGTGGGCATACGGTTCCCAACAACCGAAAGCGTCTCAGGCTCAAAATCCAATTTGGTAAGAGCAACATCGTCCAAACAAATTTGGCCGTCAGCTGCAATCCCTTCTATTTGAATGGAAAGGGAATATACGCCGATACTATCCAAAAGAAATGGAATAGAAAGTTTTTCCCAACCATCGGACACCCCACGAACGCAAAAAGTCAATTTCTTTTGCGACTCGTCTATAAGAAGAACAGAAGTGGCAGGGGAAGTGTTTTCGGAAGGTGCGGTAGAGCGGATATAAAAGGAAAGTGTATAAATGGACTGCCCCAAAAGCGAAAGATTGGGAATATAGGAAATGCGGTGCGTATCTTCATTTGCTGAAACAGGGGAGCAGAAGGATAAACAACGCAGACCTACGGCAGGTGTATCTGTAGAAAATACACCTGCATTCCACATGGTGGATTCTGTCTCAAAGCTCCCATTCTCAATCGTACTTCCAGCCGCTAAAACCAAAGAAGGTGCACTGGCAAAAAGGAGAAAAAGAGAAAGGAGAAAACAGGCCAAAACTCGCTTCATGCAGATTGCGTTCCTTTCGTAACAATTTAGACGCTCGGTATACCCCGGCGCACGAAAGAAGGCTTTGCTTTTAATTTGCAGAGCCCCTTTTTGTTCTTCGAAGAGAATAGAGGTTATTTCATCTTTCCTTCAACAAAACGCCATGCGTCCGCACACATTTCATCTATGCCATACTTTGCTTCCCAACCAAGCTCTTTTTTTGCTTTTTCAGGATTTGCAAAGCATGCGGCAATGTCGCCGGGGCGTCTTGGAACAATTTTGTACGGAACTGGGCGAGCGCTTGCCTTTTCGAAGGCTTTGACAACCTCAAGAACGCTATACCCATTTCCAGTCCCAAGATTATAGGTAAACACGCCGGATTCGTTTTGAATTTTCTTTACGGCGCAAACATGGCCGAGACTTAAGTCAACAACATGAATATAGTCGCGCACACCTGTTCCGTCAATGGTGGGGTAATCATTACCAAATACATTCAGATGCGGAAGCTCACCCGCAGCAACCTTTGCAACATAGGGAAGTAAGTTGTTTGGAATTCCGTTCGGGTCTTCGCCAATGATCCCGCTCTTATTTGCGCCGATGGGGTTAAAGTACCGCAGAATTACGATACCCCAATCCGAATCGGAAACAAAGATATCCTGCAGTATTTGTTCAATCATCAGTTTTGTTGTTCCGTATGGGTTTGTAGTATGCAGAGGAAAGTCCTCGCAAATCGGTACAGTATGCGGATCACCATAAACGGTGGCGGAAGAACTGAACACAATCTTTTTTACATTATTTTCAGCCATGACCTGACAGAGTACCAGCGTGCTGACCAGATTATTGTGGTAGTATTCTAAAGGCTTTGCCACAGACTCACCAACAGCCTTAAGGCCTGCAAAATGAATGACACATTCAATTTCCTGCTCAGAAAAAATTTTATGAAGCGCCTCGCGGTCACGCAAATCCGCCTCATAAAAGGGAAAAGTCTTCCCGGAAATTTTTTTGATGTTTTCGATAGCTTCGGGCTTGGAATTGCTAAAGTTATCAACAATTACAATTTCTTTTCCGGCTGCTAAAAGTTCTACAGCCGTATGGCTTCCTATGTAGCCAGCGCCGCCGGTTACCAGAATTTTTTTCATAATAATCACCTCACATTCATTTTACAACATTTTGGTGAAAAAGTAAAGTGTTTTTCGCTTTTCTTTATTATTACGCGGAACAGAAAAAGAAAAAGGTGGGAAAACTATTGCAATCTTTTGTAAAATATGGTATGCTACAGATAGACAAAAGAATGGGAGAAATGCTTCTAAAAAGCATCTGCTCCCGGTACAAATTCAGACCTGATGTCTGGAAGGAGAGATCGCAATGAAAAACTTGTACGAAAAGCCATTAAATCAATTTTCAAAAGAAGATTTTGCTGCACCCGGCGATGCGTATGTTCCGGTTTATACATGGACCTGGAACGCGCCGGTTACAAAAGAAGAAACAGATAAACAACTGCTGGAAATGCAGAGGCTGGGGATAAAGTGCGTGTATGCTTTGCCGGAACCGAAGAGTTTTCGTCCAATTAGTATGCCAACACAGATGGAACCGGATTACTTAACAGAGCCTTATTTTGAGGCGTTTCAATATGCCGTAAAAAAGGCAGCAGAACTGGGGATGACATGCTGGCTTTATGATGAGGGCGGCTGGCCAAGCGGCGGTGCTTGCGGGAAAGTTTTAACAAAGAATCCCAAATTGGCAAAAAAATGTTTAGGAGCCAGAAAGGTTTCTGTTGCCCTGGGTGAGGCTTATCATGCTTCTGCGGATACAATCGGGTCCTTTTATCTAGATGGAGAACCGGTAAAAGACGGCGAAATTTTACAGTTTGGCGAAGAAATAATTGAATATTTCATCGAAACTAAAAAATTTGTTTTGACGGGATTACCTGATGCGCCAGATCTTCTTTTGCCAGAGTCCACGGAATCCTTCTTGGAGATTACACACGAAGCATACAAACCCTATCTCGAAGAATTTTTTGGAGATAAGCTGACAGCTGTGTTTTTTGATGAGCCATCAATTCCGAGCCCAATCCCATTCCGCAAAGAACTGGAAGAACAGTTTGAAAAAGAAAATGGGTACTCTATCCGTCCCTTTTTGCCGGAGCTGAATGGAGATATAGAGCCAACTGAAGCCGGCGAAAAAGCGAGAATTGCATGGTTTGATCTTTGCAGCCGTCTCCTTTGTCAGAATTACCTTTTAAAAGAAAAGGAATGGTCAAACAAAAACAACCTTGTTTTCACCGGCCACATGGGTGGCGAAGATTTGCCGACTGGTATTCATGGCGGAATTTCGCCGGTTTTGCGCATGCTCCGTTGCTTAGATATGCCGGGAATTGATGTAATTTGGAGGCAAATTCACCCAACCGACGAGCCTACGCATTACAGCCGACAGGTTGGTAGTATGGGCGAAAATCGTTTCTTCCCTCGCTATGCTTCAAGCGCGGCAACGCAAACCGGTGTGCGTCGCACAATGACAGAGTGCTTCGGTGTGTATGGAGCCGGCATTAGCTTTGATGAAATGCGTTACATCTTAAACTTCCAGGCCCTGCGCGGTATTAACCTCTATAATTTCTTCTCCGTGCCGTATGGACGAGAGGGATATCTTATGACTGGCGAGCTTCCGTACTTTACAGAAATGCATGCGTGCTATGCTGACCTTCCGGAATTTAACCGTTTCTGCGAGCGCCTTTCTTATGTCACATCCCTTGGTAAATTTGCCGCTTCGGTTGCACTTTACATGCCCTGCCGTGATTTTTGGGCCGGCACGAAAAAGCAGGAAAAAGCTGATGCGTATGAAAAAATTGGCCACGACCTTGAAGATGCAAGAGTTTCGTTTGATATTTTTGATGACGATACGATTAATTTGGCCGATGTGAAGGCTTTAGATGCAGGAAAGATTGTGGTGGGTGAGGCGTGTTATACAGCACTTGTAATTCCGCCGGCAAAGCATATGCTTGCGGAAAATATTGAAAAACTAGAACGCTTTATCCGCGGTGGCGGCAAGGTCTTTGTTTCTGAGGATGCAGAACTCAAAATCGATGGTGCGGTTCGTTTTGCAGATGCGAAAACGATATTGGCGCCGGAGCTTGTGCTTTCTGGTGAAACTGACAAAGTTCGCGTATCAAAACGTATTGCGGACGATGGAGAGTTGTACCTTATCTGCAACGAAAGCACAACGAACAAAAGTTTCACTGTAGAAATTGACGAGCGCGCTTGCCTTCTTGATTTGGATACCGGAAAAGTGCTTGCACCAATCCGGAAAGATGGAAAGGTTTGTTTGTCACTGCGTATGGGCGAGATGGCTTGTCTTTGGATTTCGGATAAAATTGAAATTGACGGTGAGGTAGAGGTTTTTGCTAAAGAAATTTCACATGCTGGCGAATTCACCTTCCGCCGCACTAATCGCTTTATCGTAGGGGACTTGGAATTCGAATTCGAAGAGTATAACGAAGAAGCAAAACCCATCTCGCTTGGAGACTGGACAGGTCTTCTTGGCAAGCGCTTCTCCGGCAGCGGTGTTTATAAAACAAGCTTTGCCGCGCCTATAAAAGAAGGAGAGTTTCAGATTGATTTGGGCGAGGTGCACTATACTTGCGAGGCTTTCTTAAACGGAGAGTCTTTAGGCGTTCGCATTATGCCGCCTTATTCGTATACGGTGGACGCGAAAACGCTTAAAGCAGAGAATGAACTGGAAATACGCGTTTCGAACACGCCTGCGAACGAGTACAATCACACCGATTCTTTTGACAAGTGGCCAGCATGGATGTTATCTCCGTATTGGAATCGGAGCAAGGTCTTCCAGAGAGATACTGAATCAGGCGGACTTTATGGACCCGTAACATTCCGAACTAAATAATGTTTGCACTAAAAAGAGCCGTTATCCGGCTCTTTTTTATTATAAATTGTGCTAGGGGAGCGTAATACTCCCTCAAAACGATAATAAGAAAAAAATCTGTTTTCCCTATTGAAATTGCAAGGAAAATCGTGTATAATAATAGTGTCGTACAAGTCGGGGAGTTAGCGGTGCCCTGTACCCACAATCCGCTATAGTGGGGATGATGCCCTTTTGGAGGACTGTTTTTGTATGGCTGGCTCTTGTAAGCGGTGATTACGGTCAGGTCTTACGCGACACAAACCCGTGAACCTCGTCAGGTGGGGAACCAAGCAGCGATAAGCGGTCATTTGTGTGTGCCGTGAGGGCGCCTGGCACCAGCTGGCTGCAAGATTTCCGCATAGAGAAACAGAAACGAAAAAAGGGCGTACGACTTTTTATAGAAAAAGAGGAAGACGAGATGGCTTATAGAGCGCTATATCGAACTTGGCGCCCACTCACCTTTGATGATGTGGTCGGGCAGGCGCATATTACGAACACTTTAAAGAATGAAATTGTTTCAGGAAGAATCGGGCACGCCTATTTGTTTTGCGGCAGCAGGGGAACAGGCAAAACTTCAACCGCGCGCATTTTAAGCCGTGCGATGAACTGTCTTTCTCCGAAGGACGGAAATCCTTGTAATGCCTGCGAAAACTGCAAGGGAATCTTAGAAGGAAAAATTCTAGATATTACAGAAATTGATGCGGCCAGCAATAATGGTGTTGACAATATCCGAAGCCTCCGGGAAGAAGCCAGATTTGAAGGAACAAGGCTGAAAAACAGAATTTACATTATCGATGAAGTGCATATGTTGTCGCCAAGTGCCTTCAATGCTCTTTTGAAAATTCTGGAAGAACCGCCGGCGCATGTGCATTTCATTTTGGCCACAACAGAATCCCACAAAGTCCCGGATACGATTTTATCTAGGTGTCAGCGCTTTGATTTCAAGCGGATTCGCACGCAGGACATTGAACTTCAGTTGGAGCGTATTTTACGCGCAGATGGATTTGCGGCAGAAGAACGGGGGATCCGGCTTATGGCTGAGAAGGCCGACGGTTCTATGCGGGATGCTTTAAGTATTTTAGACCAATGTATGGCCATCGGCGGCAGTACGCTTTCCTATGACGAAATTGCAGAATTTATCGGAACAACTGACCATGAAACTTTATACAAACTCGCGTCATCCATTGCAGAGAGCAATACTGGTGCGGCTATTGTGACAATTGCACAGTACGCAGAAGAGGGAAAATCCTTCTTGCGTCTCGCGGAAGATTTCACAGAATATTTGCGCCGGATTCTTTTGTGCCGGTACCTTCCGAATCCGATAGAAGCGCTTGACATCACTGAGGAGAACGCAGAAGCACTTCTTGGACTCTCGCAAAAGATTTCTCCGGAGCAGCTTCTTTTTTGTACCGAAACTGCGGTGGATATGACGGCGAAAATGCGCCATCTTACCGAACCGCGCGTGGCGTTTGAAATTGCCTTAATTCAAATGATAAATCCCGTTTACGCCTTGGGAAGCGAAGCGCTTTTGGCCCGCTTGGGGCAATTGGAACAGATGCTGAAAAGCGGCGTATCCGCCCCAAAACCTGCGGAAGCGCTCAAACCGCGGGTGGATACAGCGCGGACAAAGAAAAACGAAAAGCCCGTAGTAGCAAAACCACAGTCTGGGTTTTCGGAAGCATTCGCGAAAAATCGCGATGCTGTTCTGGCGTTTTGTATGAAAAATAATTTATTGCAGGTTATGATGGCGATAGAAAATATTATTGGAACAGAGGAACGAAACGGTAGGCTCTGCTTTTTGTTTGAGGATGCTGATGCTTTGAAGGCAGCCCGAGGCATGCTTTCCGGGAATGGCCTGAAAGACTTTAAAACTGCGCTTTTTGAAAAAGCTGGGATCGATGTCGAAATTGAATTAGATGTAAAAAGTGGTGAAATGCAGCAGAAGCAAGACCCACTTTCTATGCTGGAAAACTTTTAGAGGAGGTTATTTTTATGGCAAAAGGTGGATTCCCCAGAATGGGTGGGGGCAACATGAATAATATGATTAAACAGGCACAGAAAATGCAGCAGGATATGCTGCGTGCGCAAGAAGAACTAGAAGCCAAAACAGTGGAAGCAACCGTAGGTGGTGGGAGTGTAACCGCCGTGGTAAGCGGAAAAAAGGAGCTTGTCAAAATTCAGATTCAGCCAGAAGTTGTTGATCCAGACGATGTGGAAATGCTTGAAGATCTCATTATGGCGGCTGTCAATGAGGGTATGCGGAAGGCAGACGAACTGGCTGCAAGTCAGATGAGTAGAATCACAGGCGGAATGAACATTCCTGGCTTGTTCTAAAAGAAACGAGGAAAACGATATGTATGCACCGCCGATCGCAAAACTGATTGACGCGTTTGCCGGGATGCCCGGCATCGGAAGGAAGTCTGCCGCAAGGCTGGCTTTTCATGTGATGTCCCTTTCAGAAGACGAGGCAAAAGCGCTTGCCAACTCGATTTTAGATGTGAAAGAAAACATCTGTCTCTGTAGTGTATGCCAAAGCTATACAGATACCCAACCATGCCGGATTTGCAGCGATACAAAACGAAATCCGGCAATCCTTTGTGTTGTGGAAAATCCAAAGGATGTAGAGGCAATGGAAAAAACGCATGAGTTTTTTGGCGTATACCATGTTTTGCATGGAACCATTTCGCCGATTGACGGGATTGGCCCCGAAGATCTTAAAATCAAAGAGTTGCTCGCACGCGTTGCAAAGGGTGATATTGAAGAGGTTGTCATGGCAACAAATCCCAGTGTAGAGGGAGAGGCGACAGCGCTCTATATCGCAAAACTTTTAAAGCCATTCTCAGTTAAAATCAGCCGCATTGCGCACGGAATTCCTGTGGGTGGTGACCTTGAGTATACAGACGAAATAACTTTGGCAAGAGCGATGGATGGCAGGAGAGAAATTACGCTATGAATTACATTGCAGAAGTAAAAGCGCACATTCAAAACAAAAAAGCCTATGTGCGGACCTATGGCTGTCAGCTGAACGAAAATGACGGTGAAAAGCTTTGTGGTCTTTTAGAGAGAATGGGGTACGAAATCACAAAAAAAGCAGAGGACGCGGATTTTGTACTCTTAAACACCTGTGCCATTCGTGACAATGCTGAAAAAAAGACTTTTGGTGCGCTCGGCTTTTTAAAACACTGGAAAGAGCAAAAGCCCGACCTTATTGTTGCGATGTCCGGCTGCATGACCGGAGAGGCACATGTTATAGAAAGCCTTCAA
Source organism: Clostridia bacterium (assembly GCA_045531355.1). GTDB lineage: Bacteria > Bacillota > Clostridia > UMGS1883 > UMGS1540 > SIG447. Next base: position 13,106 of record JAZSDW010000083.1, read on the forward strand.
AAAACATACAGACATGTAGATATTGTATTTGGCGCTAACAATATTGAAGCCTTGCCACGCCTGCTTTTCCAGCATTTGACAGAAAACAGGCGTGTTTTTGATACAGAATATGCGCCAGATGCTGTTCCGGAGCATTTACCAACCAAACGGGAAAACGCCTTCAAAACCGGTGTTCCGGTTATGTACGGTTGCAATAATTTTTGTACATATTGTATTGTCCCTTATGTGCGCGGCCGCGAGAGGAGTCGTGCGGAAGCAGATATTCTCACGGAGGTTTCTCGCCTTCGCGAGGAGGGGTTCCGAGAAATCATGCTTCTTGGACAGAATGTAAACTCTTACATGGGTGGCGGCGATGCGTTTGCGCAACTTCTGGAAAAAGTAAGCAATACGGGCATTGAACGGATTCGTTTTATGACATCGCACCCTAAGGATTTAAACCCGGCCGTTTTGCATGTGATGCGTGAAAAAGAGAATATTTGCAAATCTCTGCATTTGCCGGTGCAAGCGGGCAATAACCGCGTGTTGGAAAGCATGAACCGTCGCTATACGAGAGAACGGTATTTGGAAATTGTAAGTCTTGCAAGAAAGCTGATGCCGGATATTACGCTAACAACAGATATCATTGTGGGGTTCCCCGGAGAAACGACGGAAGAGTTTTTGGATACGATTTCTCTTTTAGAAGAAGTTCGGTATGACTCCATTTTTTCCTTTATTTTTTCGCCGCGGAAGGGAACACCGGCGGCCAAAATGCAGGACATTCTGTCTCCGGAAGAAAAACAAAAGAATTTCGAACACTTGCTAGATGTGCAAAACCGCATCTCTTACGAGAAAAATCAGGCGTATCTTGGAAAAGAAACAGTTGTCTTATGTGAAGGCGTCAGCAAAACAGATGCAAACTGTATGTCCGGACGAACAGAAGGCGGAAAAATTGTCAATTTTCCGGGTGCAGAGTCCCTTTGCGGCCAGTTTGTAAAAGTTAAAATTACGGAAGCAAAAACCTGGAGTTTACAAGGAGAAATTGTATGTCACTGAGACTGGTTTATGGTAGAATGGGAAGTGGAAAGACAAGTCTATGCATTCGTGAATCCATTAGCACCGAGCGGCCTGTTTTTTTCATTACACCTGAACAGTTTACCTTTACTGCGGAGAAAAGAATTTGTGCTCTTGCTAACATTCACGGGCTTTCAGGTGTGGAAGTTTTAAGTTTCAAGCGGCTTGCACAGAGGGCGCTTTCTACGCGTGCAGGTGCCGCTTTGCCAAAGCTAGATGCGCGCACACGCGCGATTTTGTTACAAAAGCTTCTTATGGATAATGCAGGAGAGCTTACCGTACTTTCTGGGCTTGTCAAGGAACAGGGAGCGGCCGGCGCGCTCGGGAAGCTACTTTGTGAAATGAAGCGATATGCCATCACGCCCGAAGTGCTTCGCAAAGCAGCCACGCATTTGCCGCATCTGGATTCAAAACTTCAGGACTTAGCACTTTTACAGGAAGCATTTGATAACGCAATCCGGGAACGCTTTTCCGAACAGGAGGAGGAGATTCCGCGCCTTGCTGCGCTCCTGCGAAATGAAAATGTGTTCGCGGGACGGGAAATATATTTTGACCGTTTTGATGGGTTTGACGCATCAGAGTATGCCGTCATTGGGGCCCTTTTGCGCCAAAACATCCGTGTTACGGTTACGATTTGTTGTTTGCCGGAAGAGGAGAAAGTTCCGGCATTTGTTTTACATGCCAAAATGGCCAAACGGCTTCTCGCTATTGCCAGAGAAAACGGCGCTGAAATTGAACAAAGTGTGATTCTAAAGAAAGAGCGGCCGGCAGAAAAATCTTTACAGTATTTAGAAAAGGCTTATTTTACATATCCAACAACGCCTTCCCCGGATGTTCCGCAAGGGCTTCGTCTTGTAACAGCGCCAAATCCGCTGGAAGAGGTGCACTACGCGGCACGGCGAATTTTGGAACTTTGCAGAGAAAGAGGCTATTTGTTCCGGGATATTGCAATTGCAGTCCGGAATACGGGGGCATACGAGCGATATATGGAAGCCGTACTCCCGGCATACGGTATCCCGTTCTTCATGGACAGAACCATTCATATTCTGGAACATCCTTTGACAGTATTTGTTCTTTCTGCGCTTGAAATCATAACAAAGGGTTGCAATTATGAAAGCATGTTCCGCTATATAAAATCCGGATTTTTGCGCCTTAAGGCGGATACAATTGATGCGCTTGAAAATTATGTGCTGGCAACCGGCATTCATGGCGATATCTGGAAAAGCGAAGAAAAATGGAACCTGAAGCTTCAAGCCTATACAGAAAAGGAAAGTGAAGAGGACGAAGCTTTTGCATGTCTTGCGGACGCGACCCGGCGCAAAGTCATGGAGCCAATTTTACATCTGCAGACAGCACTAAAGTCTGGAAAAACAGCAATTGAAAAGTGCAAGGCACTTTATGCCTTTGTCGAAAACATGCAGGTTCCAAAGCGCGTAAAAGCGCTCTGCAAGCTATTTGAAAAAAGAGGCGATTATGCGTCTTCAGCGGAGTATAAAGGGGTATTTAACGATTTTGTAGAGGCGCTCGATGGCGTTTGCGACACCTTCGGGAATGAACCGATCAGCACAAAGCGTCTATACGACATTCTCTGTACGGCTTTCGGCGAAGCCGAAACCGGCGTAATTCCGGCATCGCAGGATGGCGTTTCGGTTGGCGGCGTAGACAGGATTAAAGGATATGCCGTACGCGCGCTTTTGGTTTTAGGCACACAGGACGGTGTTTTCCCGGCTCCACCGGAAACGGGCGGAATCCTGAATTCCTATGACCGGACGATTCTTTCGGAATTTGGAATAGAGCTTGCTACAAATGCCGCAACCGCACAATTTGAAGAAGAACATCTTATTTATAAATGTATGACAATTCCTTCCGAACTTTTAGAGTTTTCTTACCCTGCCGCGAATATGGAGGGAAGCGCCCAGCGCAGCTCCCGCATTTTTCAGCGCATGCAAGCAATTTTTCCAAAGGTGGAACACAAAAATTTGCTTCTTGGAATTCCGGAAGAAGAGAAAATTTCTGTCCCCTCTCAGACACTGCAGCAGTTGATCCATGCAATGCTGAAGGGGGAAGCGGATGCTTCAATGCTCGAGGCGTATGGCTGGCTTTTAGAAAACATGCCGGAAGAAACGAATGCTGCAATTAAAAGCCTCTCTTATAAAAACAAAACGGTTTTGCTTTCCAAGGAAACCATGGATGCCCTTTTAGGTGAAACCATTTCTACCAGCGTTTCCAGGCTGGAAAAACTTGCCGCTTGTCCGTTTTCCTACTATACTACATATATTCTGGGAGCCACACAACGGCGCGTTATGCAGCCCGGTTCTGCCGATGCAGGACGATTTTTACACGATTTTTTGGATATGTTTTCAAGGCGTCTTGTTGAAAACGGGCGAACATGGAAAACAGTGGATGCCGCGTATATTGACGAAGAATTTAAAGAAATTGTTCCAATTTTAGACAGGCGTCTCAGTCCCTTTATGCTTGAACATTCTCCACGGTATGCCCACCTCTTTATCCGACTGCAAGACGCCGTCCGAAAAGGTGTAACTATGCTGGCGACGCATATGAAAAAGAGTGCATTTGAGCCTATGGGATATGAGCTTTCATTTAGCGAAAACGGAGATTTAAAGCCGCTTGTTATCACGCTTCCAAATGGAAAAAAAGTAAAACTCACCGGAAGAATTGATAGAGCTGATGTACTCAAAACGGGCGAGGGGACTTTTGTTCGCATTCTGGATTACAAGTCCGGTGCGAAACAGTTTGAGCTAGATGATGTTTTTTGGGGACTAAATTTACAGCTTGCCGTCTATCTTTCCGCTATGTGCGCACCGGAAAATGCTTCTATTGTTGGTAAAAACCAAAAGCCAGCCGGAATGTTGTATTTTCAGCTTTCCGATCCGGTTCTGAATGCTTCGCCGGCGGATGATACGGCAGTTCTGGAAAGAATGCGTGCTCAGAAATTTAAGCTTAAAGGCCTTTTGGTAAACGATGAAACCATTTTAAAAGCAATGGATGCAAATTTAGATTCCACATCGGACATTTTGCCGGTACAAATGCACGCTGCAGGCATTCGCGGCAGCGTTGCGACAGGACCACAATTTGAAGTTTTAGACGCATATGTGAAAAAGACCGTAAAACGCCTTCTTTCCGAACTGGAAAGCGGCTCTGTAAACATATCTCCCTATAAAAAAACAAACGAAACAGCTTGCACTTATTGCCGATATGCCGCGTTTTGTGCGCACGACAGACACACATACCGGGATTTTCAGGCACAAAAGCCGGAGGAAGTCTGGCAGGCGATGGAAAAGGAGGTGTGAGTATGGAATGGACAAAGGAACAGCAAAAGGCTGTATATGGCGAAAAAACGAATTGTCTCGTGTCTGCTGCCGCGGGCAGTGGCAAAACGCAGGTTCTTACCGGCAGAATTATTAACCGAATTCTTTCGGAGGGTATGGATATCAGTCGCATTCTGGTCGTTACTTTTACAAAGGCGGCAGCTGCTGAAATGCGGGAGCGCATTTCAAAAAGCCTCGCAGAAGCGCTTGGGAAAGAGCCGGAAAACACGCATCTTTTACGCCAGGTTTCTTCTATGGATGCAGCAACCATTACAACGATGGATGCCTTTTGTCTGCAATTGCTCCGTACCTACTTTTTAGAAGCACAGGTTGACGCTGCGTTTCGCGTTGCGGATGCAACCGAAATTGCACTTCTTCGCATGGAAGCGGCACAGATGGCGCTGGAGGAAATGTATAAGGAGGCACGCCCCGACTTCATCGATTTTGCCAATTGCTATAGTCATATGAAGGACGATAGCATTCTCTGCGATATGGCTATTTCGTTTTGTGCTTTTGCCGAAAGTATGCCGAATCCCATCGCGTGGATTTCTGAACAGGCAGAACGGTATCAGATGGATACAAAAGAAGCGTTTTTGGAAAGTATATACGCAAAAACGATTCTGCAAAATGCAAAGCGAAACTTACTTGATCTTGCAAGGCGCCTGCAAATAGCGGCAAAAGATTTTTCGGCATCTGCAAGCTTTTCTTCAGCTTTTTCAGAAGATGCAGAAGCAATTTTAAAGCTTACCGAAATCTCGGATTGGGATGTTTTGCAGGAAGAAATGCAAACATTTAAATGGTATAAACGAAAAAAAGAACCGGACAAGGCGCTCGTAGAAGCTGCAGATGCCGTGCGAAAAGAGATAAAGAAACAAGCAGAAGGAATTTTTGATGTCATTCCGTATTCAGCTGAACTCTCCGCAAAGGTTATGCGGGATAGCTTTCCGCATATTGCGGCGCTTTGCGAGCTGACGCTCACTTTTCATAAGCTTTACACTGAAAAGAAAAAAGAAAAAAATATTCTGGACTATAGCGATCTGGAGCACAAGGCGATTGCGCTTTTAACGACGGAAACGGAGAAAGGCTATGTTCCGTCTAAAATTGCAAAGGAACTGCAGGAACAATATGATGAAATCTATATTGACGAATATCAGGACAGTAACGATGTTCAGGAACTGCTTTTCACAAGTATAAGCGGCGAAAGAAGAGGGAATCCCAATATGTTCATGGTTGGGGATATGAAGCAGAGTATTTATGGATTCCGAAAAACAAGCCCCGCATTGTTCATTCAAAAAAATGAAACATACGGAAAAAATGCACAAAGCAGGAAGGTAACGCTTTCCAAAAACTTCAGAAGCCGTGAAGAAATTCTGGATTTTGTGAACACGATTTTTGAGCAGCTCATGCAGAAGGAAGTAGGTGGGATTGCCTACACTGCAGAAGAAAAGTTGTATGCGGGTGCCGCGTATCCACCTCCAAAGGCAGCGTCAATCGAGATGGACATTGCGGTAGAGGATGGCACGGCGAGTGAGAAGCTGGAGGCAGAAGCTGCGCTGATTGCAGAAAAAATTGAAAAAGCCGTCTCCAGACAAGTGTATGATATAAAAAATAACACTTGGCGGGATGCAAACTACGGTGACATCGCGGTAATCATGCGTTCCGCAAAAGATATGGCATCGCCACTAGAAGCTGCATGTGCAAAGAAGGGAATTCCGCTTTTCTGCGATATGGGAGGCGGGTATTTTGAAACCGTGGAGGTATCTATTTTCCTTTCTCTCTTACAAACAATTGATAATCCGCAAAACGACATTCCGCTTCTTGCCACACTGCGCGCGCCCTTCTTTGGGTTTACGGAAGAGGAACTTGCGCAAATCCGGCTTTTTGACAGAAAGAATCTCTATTATATTGCACTTCAAAAAGCCGGAAAGGTCCAAACGCCTTTAGGAGAAAAATGCAGGCAATTTTTGAAAAAACTTCGCACCTGGCGTCGCAAGGCGGCATTTTTGCCGACCGATACACTGATCATGCAGCTTTTTACAGAAACCGGATATCTGCTTTTTGTCAGCGGACAACCCGGCGGCGAAATGAAGCGCGGGAATTTAGAACTTCTTTTTGAAAAGGCGCATCAATTTGAAAAGACTTCATTCCGTGGCCTCTTTCACTTTTTGCGCTATGTTGAACGAGTTACTTCGCGCAGTGATGATGTTGGGGAAGCAAAGCTTATTGGAGAAAATGAGAATGTGGTTCGCCTGATGAGCATCCATAAAAGCAAAGGCCTTGAATTTCCCATTGTCATTTTGGCCGGCACGGGGCGAAAATTTAATAAAAAGAATCTGCAAGGGAATGTTTTGTTCGATAAAAAATTGGGAATTGGGCTTGCGAATATCGAACCAAGTCGACGCATAAAGTATGATACACCGGCAAAAACTGCAATCCAGCTTTTACGACACGGTGAAGATCGAGGCGAGGAGCTCCGTGTTTTATATGTTGCGCTGACGCGTGCAAAAGAGCAGTTAATTATTACAGGGGCTGCTTCAGAGGCGGATCTGGAGAAAAAAAGAAGAGGCGGGCTTTCTTCCTCCGAAATTCTTGCGGCGGATAGCTTTTTAACGCTGCTGCTTCGTGCTGCGAGCAAGACGAACATTCCTATAAATGCACGCGCTATAAAACCAACGGAAGAAAGACGGAACGATTTTTTGGAATTACCAAAACCAAAAAAGCCGCAGAAGAAAGTGCGGGACATTCTGGAATATCGTTACGCAAGGCCGGAACTTAAAGATATTCCCTCCAAAATCTCCGTTTCAGAATACAAGCGGCTTTTTCAGCAAAATGAAGCAATTTCATTTCCTTTGTATAAACCAATCGATTTACATTCGCCGCGTTTTTCTGCCACAGAAACCAAAATACAAGGTGCAAGTCTTGGTAGCCTTTTGCATTTTGTTATGCAGATTTTCCCGTACGAAAGTGTGCATACGCGAGAGGAAATAAAAGGCTTTATTCATAAGCTTGCTGCACAAAAGATCTTAGCGCCCATGCAGGCCGAGGCAGTTGATGTGGAAAAACTGTATGCGTTTTGGTCGGGCGAACTGGGGCACAGAATTCGCCATGCAAACAAGGTATATCGCGAAACACCTTTTACCCAAATGGTGCCGGCGGCACTCTTGACAGGACAAAGTGAGCACGCAGACGAAAAAATCATTATGCAAGGCGTAATTGACTGTTACTTTTTTGAAGGTGACAGGCTTGTGCTATTAGACTATAAAACGGATGCCGTAACGGATGAAAAGGTGATTTTGGAACGATATAAATTGCAGATGGAATGCTACGCAATGGCACTCCGTCAAAAATATTTTTCGGAAATTTATCAAAAAGTTATTTACTTATTTGCAAATAATGGTATAATAATAGTAAATGAATAAGCACAGAAGGGATGAGCTTTACATATGGAGAAAAAAAGACGCACCTATAATGCGAAAAAAGAGAAAGCAAATGGCAATAAGATTCTAACGGTCATGGGGACGATCGTGGGGCTGATTTTAGTATTCTTTATAGCCTTTTTGATTTCACTGAATCTCTTTAATACACCGCCTGACGATACACCGTCGCCTTCCGCTTCTGTTGGAACGGCTACGCCGGAGCCGGAGCAGGAGACACCAACACCTTCTCCGGACGAAACCGAGGAACCTGAAGAGGAGGAAGAGGAAGAAGAGGAAGATCGTCCCTCTGAGACGAGTCGTCCCTCTGAGACAAGTCGGCCTACGCAGACCCCTCGCCCGACTGCTACAACTAAGCCAACCGTGACGCCAACCAGGACAATGACACCAACTGTCGCACCGACAAAGGCGCCCGCAGAAACACCAAAACAAACGCCTTCGCGGACCGAAACACCTGCAGAGCCTCCTGCGGCAACGCCGGTGCCCGTCCCCGTAGATCCGGATAAAGTTTCGGATACAGGACTTTAATCGAAAAATATCGCCCTATAGGTGGGCAGAATGGAGTCAACAATGGAACGAAAGTACAAAAGAGTGATGCTAAAAATCAGCGGGGAGGCACTGGCGGGAGAGCATGGCTTCGGGCTGGATTTTGAAACTGTAGGTGCAATTGCCGAAACAATTGCAGCCTGTGTTAAAGAAGGTTTTGAAATTGCTCTGGTGGTTGGCGGCGGAAACTTCTGGCGCGGACGGAGTGGCAAAAAAATGGACCGAACGCGTGCAGATCATATGGGGATGCTCGCAACAGTCATTAACGCCCTCGCACTTCAGGATTCTTTGGGGGCAGTCGGCGTAGATACCAGAGTGCAAACCGGCATTGACATGCGACAAATTGCTGAGCCTTACATCAGAGGGAAGGCTGACAGGCACCTTACGAAAGGGCGCGTAGTTATTTTCGGTTGTGGAACGGGAAATCCGTATTTCTCGACCGATACCGCAGCGGCGCTTCGTGCTGCCGAAATTGGCGCTGAGGTGATTTTGCTTGCTAAAAAGGTGGATGGCGTTTACGATAAGGACCCGCATGTATATTCGGATGCTGTAAAGTTTGATAAGCTCTCTTATATTGATGTTTTAAACCGAGGCCTTGGCGTAATGGATTCTACCGCAACCTCTCTTTGTATGGACAACCAAATTCCTATTCGCGTTTTTGGTCTTGAAGAACCCGGCAACATCCTTCGTGCCATGCGCGGGGAGGATATTGGTACAATTGTAGAATAATCGGAGGAGAATGTTTATGTTTAAAGTATACGAAGAAAAAATGGAAAAGGTTATGACTTTTTTGAAAGAGGAGCTCGGAAGCATCCGTGCCGGTCGTGCGAGCGCTGCAGTTCTTGATAGAATTACGGTAGAATATTATGGGTCTGCTTCGCCTATTAACCAGGTGGCCTCTATCACATCACCGGATCCGCATATGCTGGTTATTCAGCCTTGGGATGCCAGCATGGTAAAAGAAATTGAAAAGGCCATTTTAAAGAGCGAACTTGGAATTACGCCGACAAATGACGGCAAATCGGTTCGTCTCGCGTTTCCTTCTCTTACAGAAGAACGCAGAAAGGAACTTGTAAAATCTGTTTTCAAGAAGGCAGAAGATGCAAAAGTGGGAATCCGCAATGTCCGTCGGGATGCTTTGGACGCTTTTAAAAAGCAGGAGAAGCAGGCAGAAATCACCGAAGACGATATGAAGAGCATCGAAAAAGATATCCAGAAAATGACCGATAATTTCACAAAGCGAATTGAGGATGAAGCAAAGGCAAAGGAAAAAGAAATTCTGGCCATATGATTAGATTTAAAAAAAGAAAAATTGACACGACGCGCATGCCAAAGCATATTGCGATTATCATGGATGGAAATGGTCGCTGGGCAAAAAAAATGGGGCTTCCGCGTTCTGCCGGACACGCACGGGGCGCTGACACCTTCCGGAATATTGTTCGCATTTGCGGCGAAATGGGACTTGAACATCTTTCTGTATACGCGTTTTCGACAGAAAACTGGAAACGCCCTAAAGATGAAGTGGATGCCCTTATGCGCCTTTTGGAAGAATATTTAGAGCGTGCCTACCGGGAACTCGACGATAGAATCCGTGTTCAGATTATTGGCGAACGGTCTATGCTTTCTCCGGCGCTTTTGGAAAAAGTTGAAGCGCTGGAAGCGTATACGAAAGACCGGACAGGAATGGTTCTGAATATTGCGCTTAGCTACGGTGGCCGACAGGAAATTGTGCATGCGGCGCGGTGTATAGCTGAAAAAGTGCAAAGCGGCTCGCTTTCTATTTCTGATATTTCAGAGGGAATCCTCTCCCAATATATGTATACGCACGGCCAGCCCGATCCGGATCTAATTATTCGCCCCAGCGGTGAAAAACGACTAAGTAATTTTATGCTCTGGCAGGCGGCGTATACTGAATTTTGGTATTCAGATGTGCTTTGGCCGGCGTTTAGTAAATCACACCTCATAGAAGCTATCTGCGCCTATCAACAGCGGGACCGGCGCTTTGGCGGTGTGTAATTTTACCAAGGAACGCACAGGGGAAAGGAGTGTCTTTCTGTGCTGAAAACTAGAGTTATTTCCGGGGCGATTTTAGCGGCTGCCCTTATCGTTATTTTGCTTTGCGGTACATGGGTGCTGCGTATCTTTTTGGGGCTTGTATCCATACTGATGACAATCGAACTGTTTCGAGCGGTGCATCTGAGAAGTGTTCTGCTCGCACCCGCATCTTTATTTGCAGCACTTTTGGCAATGGACATTATCTCTCCATCCCTTCTGGGCACCGTGATTTGTCTGTATCTCATTCTGATTTTGACGCTCTTTCTTTTTCTGCATGATAAAATACATATAAACCACGCAGCGCTCGCATGCCTGTTTCCCTTCTTTGTTGGATTTTTTCTATCTTGCATCACAAAAATTCGAACCTTGCCCACAGGCGAATACTGGGTTTGGCTCGTTTTTATCGGGGCATGGGTAAGCGATGTCGCGGCATATTTTACAGGTTCTTTTTTCGGAAAAACTAAGCTTATTCCAAAAGTTAGCCCAAAAAAAACGGTGGAGGGTGCTGTCGGCGGCGCGTTGACCGCAGGTGTAGGCTTTCTTCTCTTTAGCATTTTGTTTGGCTATCAGATCGGCTATGTACACCCGGTTGGTCTTTTTATCACAGGGGTTCTCGCGTCTTTATCCGGCCAAATCGGAGACCTTGTTGCCTCTGCAATTAAAAGACAGTATGGCCTGAAAGATTACGGAAAGATTATGCCGGGGCATGGCGGCGCTATGGACCGATTCGATAGCGTTCTTTTCGTAGCGCCTATTATGTATCTATACTTGCAGCTTATGCTCTAGAGGAAGGAAAGAACATTGAAAAAAGTTACGATTTTAGGGTCTACGGGCTCGATTGGAACGCAGACGCTTTCCATCATCGAAAATACAGACGCCTATTCCGTGCTTGCGCTTGCTGCCGGAAAAAACATTGCGCTTTTAGAAGCACAAATCCGAAAGTTTCGCCCGAAGTTTGCCGCAGTTTATGATGAAGCGGCCGCAGCCAAACTTCGAAGGAATGTGCAGGATACTGATACAACCATTTTGGGCGGTCTTAATGGCGTTCGCCAGGTAGCGACCAAAGGGGCAGATATTACGGTGACAGCAATGGTAGGCAGCGTCGGCATTTTACCAACTTTAGATGCCATCAGCGCCGGCAGTGATATTGCGCTGGCCAATAAAGAAACTATGGTTTGCGCGGGCCCCATCGTTAAAAAAGCTGCAAAAGAGAAGGGCGTAAAAATTTTACCGGTGGATAGCGAACACAGTGCAATTTTTCAGTGCATCGGAGATAAAAAAACAGATGTTCGCCGGATTTTACTCACTGCTTCTGGTGGCCCCTTCTGGGGTAAACAGAGAGAGGATCTCGCAAATGTCACTGTACGGGAAGCTTTACAACATCCGAATTGGAATATGGGCGCCAAAATCACCATTGACAGCGCTACGATGATGAATAAAGGGCTGGAGGTTATTGAGGCTGTACAGCTTTTTGATACTCCCGCCGACCGTATTGAGGTTGTTGTGCACAGACAGAGTATTGTGCATTCTATGGTGGAATTTCAAGACTATTCCGTGCTTGGGCAGATGGGGTGGCCGGACATGCGGCTTCCGATTGCATATGCGCTGGCATATCCCGCAGTTTTGCCTTCGCCAGTAAAGCCGCTTTCCTTTGATTCTCTTCTAGAGCTGACCTTTGAAAAGCCGGATATGGAAACCTTCGGATGCCTTCGTCTTGGGTATGAAGCTGCAAAAATAGGTGGAACGATGCCAACGGTATTTAGCAGTGCCGGCGAGGAGGCTGTTTCTCTGTTTTTGCAAGAAAAGTGCAGTTTTTTAGAGATTGAAAGTTTAGTTTCAAGAGCCATGCAGGCGCATAAAACAGTTATAAATCCGTCGCTTTCGTGTATAATAGATACAGATACATGGGCGCGCGAAGAGGTAAAGGCGCTTTGGAAAGGGAACGCATAATGGCAATTATTCTTGGAGTTTTTTTGTTTGGCCTTTTGATTTTTGTGCATGAGCTGGGTCACTTTTTGACGGCACGCCTTTTTAAAATTCGCGTGCATGCCTTTTCGATTGGCATGGGTCCGGCTATCTGGAAAAAAGAAAAAAACGGCGTAGAATATGCACTTCGCCTTTTGCCGATTGGCGGATATGTGAAGCTGGAAGGGGAAGATGAAGCTTCTGCGGATCCGGCAGCTTTTAATAATAAATCCCCGTTTGCTCGTATTGCCGTTCTGTTTTCAGGCGGTTTTATGAACATTTTGGTTGGTTTTTTAATTTTTATCTTGGTTTTTTCTTCTGTATCGAGCATGCGGGTTCCGATTGTTGATGCCGTTCTTTCGGATTCTCCCGCTGCAACCTGTGGCATTCAAAGCGGCGATACGATATGGCGCATTAACGGAAAACGCATGCACATACAAAACGATGTGATGCTGGCACTTATGAAAAATGGAGAAAAGCCGCTTTCGATTGATGTGCGTCGCGATGGTAAGCTGATACAAAAAACGCTTGTACCGATGAAGGATACAGAAAGCAGCAATTTTCTTTTGGGCTTTTATCCCAAGGTTGTGCCGATGACGCCCGGTCTTGTGATAAAAACTGCCTATCACAATGCTTCATTCGTCGCCGAGCTTGTGTTTTATTCGATAGGAGAGATGTTTTCCGGACATGTAAGACTTGCGGATATGGCGGGGCCGGTGGGCATTGTCAGCGAAATGAACGCAGTTGCAAAGCAGGAAATGCCTTTTCTAAATATGATGAATTTCATGGGGCTGATTGCAATTAACTTAGGCGTTATGAATCTTCTGCCCTTCCCGGCGCTGGATGGCGGACGCATTTTCTTTGCTTTGGTAGAACTGATTCGCCGAAAGCCGATTAAGCCTGAAAGAGAAGGCGTGGTTCATTTTATTGGCCTTGCCGTTTTACTATTGCTGATGCTTATTATTACTTTTTCGGATATTCATAAACTTTTTGCATAGAGAGGAATAACTATGAGAAAAAATGCCAGAGAAGATACTTTTCGCTTACTTTTTGAACAACATGTAAACCCGGAAGCGGCCGCTGAAAAGCTGGAGCGTTATTTCGCATCTGCTAAAGAGGAAGCAAAAGCAGAAGAACCCTTTTATATTAATCGCCCCTCAAAAGAAGATATTCTTTATACGCGCGCGGTTGTGGAGGGCGTACAGGCGCACGGGGAAGAGATTGATGCACATATCCGCGAAAATTTAAAAGACTGGGAAATGGACCGCGTGTCAAAAATCAGCATCGCAGTTTTGCGCCTTGCAATTTATGAGATTCTTTTTATGGAAGATATTCCGGCAGAGGTTTCGGCTTGCGAAGCTGTAAATCTTGCCAAAAAATATGATAGTCCCAGCGCCGGCTCCTTTGTAAATGGTGTTTTGGGCAATATTATAAGGGCGAAGTAATGGAACGAAAGATTGTAGCAGTCAGCCAACTCAACGCATACATAAAGAATACCTTGGATGGCGATTTCCTTCTGCAAAATATATGGGTTCAGGGTGAAATTTCTAACTTTAAGCTGCATAGCTCCGGGCACATGTATATGAGCCTGAAGGATGATGGGGGTGTATTGCGTGCGGTAATGTTCCGAAGCGCAGCTGCATCCCTTCGTTTTGTGCCGGAAACCGGCATGCAGGTTTTAGCAAGAGGACGAATCTCTGTGTTTCCGCGAGATGGTGCTTATCAACTCTATATAGAAGAAATGGAGCCGGAAGGCGCGGGCGCCCTTTATACGGCCTTTGAACAATTAAAGGAAAAGCTTGATAAAGAGGGGCTTTTTTCTGCAGAACATAAAAAGCAAATCCCCAAATTCCCGGCGCGTGTTGGCATTGTAACAAGCACGACTGGGGCGGCAATTCGGGACATTCTTAATATCCTAAAACGGCGCTGGCCTATGGTAAATACGGTGGTCGAGCCTGTTCGCGTGCAAGGTGAGGGCGCGGCGGAAGAAATTGCGGCAGCAATTGACAAAATCAATATGGAAAACGGAGCGGATGTACTGATTGTGGGACGGGGCGGCGGCTCGCAGGAAGATTTATGGGCTTTTAACACGGAAGCGGTGGCGAGAGCTGTTTTTCGCTCGCATATACCAATTATTTCGGCCGTTGGGCACGAGACGGATTTTACAATCTGCGACTTTGTGGCCGACCTTCGTGCGCCCACACCTTCCGCTGCTGCGGAACTCGCTGTGCCTGATGCGGCTGAAATACGGCAAAGATTAGAGGAGACTGAAAGAAGGCTTTATACCCTGCTTTCTCTTTTAATAAGCAGTAAAAAGGAACGCGTGCATTCTTTTGAAAATCGGCTTTCTTTATTTGGACGAAAAACCGAAGAGTTGTCACTTGTTTTAGATGATTTAACAACGCGGGCAATTAACGCCGTAAATGCCAGACTGAATTTTGCAAATCAGAGCCTTGCACAGACAGCAGCTAAACTTGATGCCATGTCGCCGCTTAAGGTTTTGACGCGTGGATATGCTGTAGGGCTTTCGGAGGGAAAAACCGTGCGCTCGGTCCAAACGCTGCATGTCGGCGATATCGTTTCCTTTCGCTTTGCGGATGGAACGGCAGATTGCAAAATTAAAACAATTCATGGAGGAGAAGAAAATGAATTTTGAACAGTCCATGCAGGAACTGGAAACGATCGTAAAAAGCTTGGAAGCCGGAGAACGGCCGATCGAAGAATCCATTGATTCATTTAAAAAAGGAATTGAACTTGTGAAGGGATGTCGGAGACTTTTGGAAGATGCCCAGAAACAGGTTGCGGACTTAATAGGAGAAATCAGCAATGAAAAAACAGAAGATTGAAGAGTTCTTAAACACGCTTATTTTAGATTCCGGACGACTTTATGATGCCATGCGCTATAGCCTTTGCGCCGGAGGAAAGCGTTTGCGGCCACTATTAACTGTTTTATCCGCAGAGGCTTTGGGCGGAAATCCGGAAGATGCACTCCACTATGGCGCTGCAATCGAATGTGTACATACTTATTCTTTAATTCATGATGATCTGCCGTGTATGGATGATGATGATTTACGACGCGGGAAGCCCACCTGCCACAAGCAGTTTGACGAAGCAACTGCCGTTTTGGCAGGAGATGGACTCCTAACGCTTGCATTTTCTATCTGCGAGCAAGCGCCGCTTTCGGCCGTGCAAAATTTAGCCGCTGTTCGCGTTCTTTCTTCTTGCGCTGGTGCATATGGTATGGTGCAGGGGCAGATGCTAGATATGATGCTGGAAAACCCGACACCGGATTCGATTTTGGAAATGTATCGGTATAAAACCGGTGCACTTTTAAGGGGCGCTGTGAGCCTCGGTGCAATTGCAGCCGGCGGGAGTGGGGAAGAGCTTAGTGATTTTGCCACGAATCTGGGCGTTGCCTTCCAGATCCGCGACGATATTTTAGATAAAATCGGCTCCGAGGAAAAGCTTGGAAAGCCCGTTTGCAGTGACGAAAAGAATGAAAAGAATACGATTATATCGCTCATCGGCATCGAAGAAGGAAAACGCTGGGTTGAAGCCTATACGGAAAAGGCCCTCACGGCGCTTCTGCCTCTGGGTAAAAATGGCGAAGCGCTCGCGGCGCTTACGCAAAGCCTTATTGAAAGGGAGATGTAACGAATGTATGTATGTGCACTTAACGGAAGTCCGAATAGGGATGGAAGTACCGCATTCCTTTTAAATCGGATTTTATCAGGCCTTTCCGGCGTAGAAACAGAATTGATTCCGATTGCAGAGGAAATGGAAAAGCTTTCGCATCCCTTCTGTACCTGTTGTTCTTCGCCTTGCCAGAAAGCCTGCTTTAAAGGCACTGGCGTAGAAGATGTCTTTGAAAAAATGCGCCGTGCGGATGTAATTTTAATAGGAAGTCCGGTGTATTTCGGTGC
>JAZSDW010000010.1:0-4509 GCA_045531355.1 Clostridia bacterium
CATCAAATTCCGTGAGCCTGTCAAGCACCTCACCGTTTACTTCGCCACGCCGCCGCGCTTACCAAAAGGGCAAGGCGGCAAATCTCATATAAGCAGAAAAAAGAACAGTCATCTTTACGATGCTGTTCTCTTTTAACCTTATTATCCCCTATCTAGTTTGTCCCCGTAGAACCGAAGCCGCCTTCGCCCCGTTCCGTGTCAGAAAGCACATCTGCTTCCTCAAATGCCGCCATCAAGTAGGGTGCAATGACCAGCTGGGCAATCCGTTCGCCTCTTTTTATCAACTGCGTCTCCTTTGTGTGGTTATGGAGGGCCACCATGATTTCGCCGCGATAATCGCTATCAATAACGCCTACCTTATTGGCGGGTGCAAGTCCTCGTTTGGATGCAATCCCACTTCTTGCATAAACAAATCCAGCATAGCCCGTCGGAATCTGCATCGCAATTCCGGTTGGAATCAGCTTCGTTTCTCCCGGCAAAAATTCTACCGTTTCCGCCTCCAAAAGGGCATATAAATCCGCGCCGGCTGCCGCTGGTGAACCGTAACTTGGCAAAATTGCCTCTGGAGATAGCTTTTTTACTTTTACGAGAATCTGGCTCATAATATCTCCTTTACATAGTCAGCGGCAAAATCTGCGCCGCTGTAAAGTCCGCTAAAACGATCGGCGGCAAAAGAAGCTGTGCGCCGCGCACGCCTGCGCTGACCGCAATTTCGTTCTGTCCTTTGCAGCTTTCATCGATAAATGTAGGGTATTTTTTCTTCATGCCGATTGGTGAGCAGCCGCCCCGAATATAGCCGGTGAGCCCGAGAAGTTCTTTCATTTGCACCATTTCGACCTTTTTGTTTCCGCTGGCGCGTGCCGCCTTTTTTAAATCCACTTCCATGTGAACCGGAATGCACAATACGACAACGCCCGTCTTATCCCCACGCGCTACCAATGTTTTAAACACACTTTCGCACGGCATGCCGACCGCTTCAGCAACATGCGTCCCTGAAAGATCCGATTCATCAACCGGATACTCCTTATAAGTATACGAAATTCCTGCCTTATCAAGAAGGCGCATCGCATTCGTTTTATTCATAGTTATTCCTTCTTATGTAAAAAGCATATCGCCATAGGTCGGGAACGGCCAGTAGTCTTCCCCGGTCAAGGCTTCACCCGCATCAGCCGCAGCACGAATTTCGTCCATTGCGCGCAGCACAAAATCCTTATAGAAAACAGCCGCCTTCTGTCCGGTACCCATGTTTTCAGCCTCCGATAGAAGTTCCTCTAAATCCTCTACCTTGGCATAGAGCGTATCCAAAAGGGCATAAAGTTTTGCAAGGCGCTTTTTGGTCCCTGCGCCGCCGCCCGCAACAGCCTGTCTTATCGAAAGCGCATCGGCCACGGTTTTTGCATACGCTTCCATCGCGGGAATGATGGTGCGGTTTACCATTTCGCACATGGTAGATGCTTCGATATGTAAAGTTTTGCAGTATTCCTCGGTCTGGATTTCATAGCGGGAATACAGTTCGCCCGATGTGAAGATTTTATGTCGCTCGAAAAGCTTTAAGTTCTTTTCACTGACAAGATACGGAAGCGCCTCTGGGGTTGTCCGCAGATTCAAAAGGCCGCGTACCGCCGCTTCGTCTGCCCATTCCTTGGCATAATTGTCGCCGTTAAAGATAATCCGCTTATGTGCCGCATAGGTAGAACGAATGACCGAAAGAACTGCCGAATCAAGGTCTGCCGCCTGTTCCAGCGTGTCCGCAAAATCGGCCAGCGCGTCCGCAACGATTGTATTGAGTATGATATTCGCCTCTGCAATGGAGGCACCGGAGCCAAGCATGCGAAATTCGAATTTGTTCCCGGTAAACGCAAACGGCGAGGTGCGGTTCCTGTCAGTTGTGTCCTTTGCAAATTCCGGCAGCACCCGAACGCCTACTGCCATCATTTCCTTGTCGCGCTTATCATAAATCGTTTCGTTTTCAATGGATTCTAAAACTTCCGTCAGCTCATCCCCTAAAAAGATAGACAAAATCGCCGGCGGAGCTTCCGCAGCGCCCAGCCGGTGGTCATTCCCGGCAGTTGCTACCGAAACGCGCAGAAGATCCTGATAGCAATCCACTGCCCGGATAACTGCTGCTAAAAAGAGCAGAAAGCGCTTGTTTTCCTGGGGCGCTTTTCCTGGGCTAAACAGGTTTTCGCCAAGATTTGTGGAGAGCGACCAATTGTTATGCTTGCCACTCCCATTGACGCCCTTAAAGGGTTTTTCGTGCAAGAGGCAAACGAGTCCATGCTTCTCGGCTACCTTCTTCATCAGTTCCATTGTAAGCTGATTATGGTCCGTGGCAGTATTGACAGAGGTAAACACCGGCGCCAGCTCGTGCTGCGAAGGTGCCGCCTCGTTATGTTCTGTTTTTGCAAGCACACCCAGTTTCCAGAGTTCCCGGTCGAGATCCTTCATAAACGCAAGGATGCGGGGCTTAATCGTACCAAAATAATGGTCATCCATCTCCTGCCCCTTCGGGGGTCTGGCTCCAAAAAGCGTACGGCCGGCAAACACCAGATCCCGCCGGCTTTCATACATGGCGCGGTCAATTAAAAAGTATTCCTGCTCTGCACCCACGGTAGGAATGACACGCTTCGTCTTCGTGTCCCCGAAAAGGCGCAGAATCCGGCAAGCCTGCCGGCTAATGGCTTCCATAGAGCGAAGAAGCGGCGTTTTTTTGTCCAGACATTCACCGCTGAAAGAACAGAACGCTGTTGGAATGCAAAGTGTATTGTCCTTAATAAAGGCATAGGAAGTCGGATCCCACGCCGTATACCCACGCGCCTCAAAAGTGGTACGCAGGCCTCCGGATGGGAAACTGGACGCGTCAGACTCTCCTTTTAAAAGCTCTTTACCGGAAAATTCCATAATGACGCCATCGGCATCCGCAGGCGAAATAAAACTATCATGCTTCTCCGCCGTAATCCCGGTCATCGGCTGAAACCAATGTGTATAGTGGGTTGCGCCGTTTTCGACCGCCCAATCCTTCATCGCGCCGGCTACAGAATGCGCCACCTTTGGATCCAGTGCCTTTCCCTCTTCCACGGTTTTTCGAACGGCTTTATAGGTTTCCTCCGGCAAACGGGACTGCATAACGCGGTCATTAAATACCATGCTTCCAAATAATTCTGCTATCTGATTCATACGCGTTCCCTTCCTGCTCAATATATGCTTTATTGTATCGTATTTTCGCCAAATTGTCAAGGAAAATTTATCCCCCTTAAAAGCATTTGACTTTTTATCCATCTTGTAGTAGAATGATAAAAATATGTTTTTGGGGTGATTTAAAATGAAACTCCTGGCACAAGCCTTTGGCGTAATTGCGCTCTGTATCGCTATTGCCTCTTTTCAGCAGAATTCGCAAAAGAAAATCGTAACCATGCAGATGATTTCTTCCGTCTTTTTTTGTATTCATTTTTGTATGCTCGGTGCTACACTCGGCGGAATTTTAAATGGAATCGGCATTTTCCGTGCCGCCATTTTCCGGAACCGGGATGCCGCATGGGCTTCCAGTAAAATCTGGCTCGTTCTTTTCTGCGCGCTCTTTACGCTTGCCGGCATTTTGACTTGGAAGTCCGCTATCAGCCTGCTCCCGATTTTAGGGATGCTCCTGACCACCGTTGCCTTCTGGATTCAAAGCCCGTGCGCTGTACGCCTTGTATCCATGCCATCCTCGCCACTCTGGTTTACATACAATTTCTTCTATGATTCCTATCCGGGTATGATAACCGAGCTGTTTGTTTTCAGTTCCATTGTAATTGCGATTATTCGCTACGATATTCTGCCGCATTTTAAAAAAAGAAGCTAGCCGCCATCTTTAAATAGGAAAGGCGCCCTTGCCAGGCAAGGTCTCTTTTATTGTTGTTGTTATCTTAGAGCCGCCTGTGCAGCTGCAAGGCGTGCAATCGGCACGCGGAACGGCGAGCAAGATACATAGGAAAGTCCTACGCTATGGCAGAAGGCAACTGTAGAGGGGTCACCGCCGTGTTCGCCACAGATACCGAGCTTAATGTCGGGGCGCACTTCGCGGCCTAAGGTAGCTGCCATCTTAACGAGTTTGCCAACGCCCTTCTGGTCAATCTTGGCAAACGGATCATTTTCGTAAATCTTTGTGTCATAATAGGCATCGAGGAACTTTCCGGCATCATCACGCGAGAAACCGAAGGTCATCTGCGTCAGGTCATTCGTGCCGAAGGAGAAGAACTCTGCTTCCTTCGCAATTTCGTCTGCAGTCAACGCTGCACGCGGAATTTCAATCATCGTACCCACGCTATAGGTAAGGTCGACACCGGCTTCGCGGATGACAGCATCAGCCGTTTCCACAACAACCTTCTTAACAAACGCGAGCTCTTTAATTTCACCAACGAGCGGAATCATAATTTCCGGAACAATCTTAATATTCTTTCTCTTGGAAACTGCGATCGCTGCTTTGATGACCGCGCGGGTCTGCATAGCTGCAATTTCCGGATAGGTAAC
>JAZSDW010000044.1:0-23508 GCA_045531355.1 Clostridia bacterium
CGAAGCAGCCGCGAACCATGTTTGCGGACTGCGGAGTCGGGAGCACCCGTACTGTTTCGGGCACCGCCGCAGGCGGTCGAAACAGAAGGAAGCGCACCGTATCCCTGGATCACCAAAAAGCACCCTTTATGGGGGGTTCTTTTTTGATGGCGAAAAGCCCTAAGGGGTGGAACCATTCGCCAAAGGCGAAGGTTCGTCGAAGCAGCCGCGAACCATGTTTGCGGACTGCGGAGTCGGGAGCACCCGTACTGTTTCGGGCACCGCCGCAGGCGGTCGAAACAGAAGGAAGCGCACCGTATCCCTGGATCACCAAAAAAGCACCCCCCATAAAGGGTGCTTTTTTGATGACGAAAAGCCCTAAAGGGTGGAACCATTCGCCAAAGGCGAAAGTGCACCCGTACGATTTCGGCGTACACAAAAAAGCTATAGTAAAATGAAATCATTTTACTATAGCTTTTTTCTTATGCGATTTATTCTATTAGAAATTCGGCTTTCTCATAAATTCCGGGAGCTGCAAATCTTCTGTTCCGAAATTCGTCGGTTCTGCGGGAGCCTGCGGTGTAATGCCGGCAGCGCGTGTGAAATCCGGAACCTTCAAATCGTCCAGATCCTGTTTTCTGCCAGAAGCACAACCGGTTGCAATCACCGTAATGGAAATGGTGTCGCCCATCGACTCATCAATCGCCATGCCGAAGATAACCTCAGCATTGGCATCCGCACAGCTATGTATCAGGTTTGCCGCAGCGTTAACTTCAAGGAGCGTAAGCTCTTCGCCGCCGGTAACATTGATAAGAATGCCGGTGGCACCATCAATCGAAGTTTCAAGAAGCGGGCTGTCAATCGCCATGCGTGCCGCTTCCTCTGCGCGGTTGTCCCCGCTGGCACTACCAATACCCATGTGTGCATAGCCAGCATCTTTCATAATGCGGGTTACATCCGCAAAGTCTGCATTCATATCGCCCGCCGTATTGATAAGCTCCGAAATGCCGGAAACGCCCTGACGCAAAGTTTCGTCTGCCATTTTAAAGGCTTCCTTTACCGTTGTTTTTGCGCTGCAAAGCTGGAGGAGCTTGTCGTTTGGAATTACAATGATGGTATCAACCGCTTCACGGAGAGCCGCAATGCCTTCTTCCGCCTGACACATGCGACGCTTCAGTTCGAACGAGAAGGGCTTGGTTACAATACCTACGGTTAAAATGCCTTTTTCCTTTGCAATAGAAGCTACAACCGGCGCCGCACCCGTCCCTGTGCCGCCACCCATACCGGCAGTTACAAAGACCATGTCTGTGTTTTCCAGCATTCTCTCGATTTCGGCGCGGCTTTCTTCTGCCGCCTTTCTGCCGATTTCAGGATTTGCGCCGGCGCCCTGTCCCTTTGTCAGCTTGTCACCAATCTGAATGGTGTGGTCTGCTTTGGAACAAGTAAGAGCCTGCTTGTCCGTGTTAATCGCCACGAACTCTACGCCACGGATGCCGCTTTCCACCATACGGTTTACAGCATTGCCGCCGCCACCGCCGACACCGATTACCTTAATCACCTGCGCTAAGTTCATATCATCAATCGCCATTTTGTATCCTCCTTAGTCTTTATCTATTTTATTGTATCTCTTTTTTTGCATTTATGCAAGAGAATTTTCAAATTTTTTCTGTTTTTTTTGAATTTTTTTAATTCTTATTCTGCCGATAAGAGAACTGACCGGCATTCGTCCATCGCAAAACGCCGCTGCTTTCCTTGGTGACGCCCGGAAAATCCCCTTCCAGAATGTTTTTGCAAAGTTGTAGCTTATATTCGACATCCTCTATCGCACCTAAATGAATTTCGAGCCCCGGCTTCGTTTCTATCCAGATGTCCGCTACAGAATCGAGAGAAAATTTGCTCCACTCCACACCAAGCTCTGCCGTATCCAATGCGCGCATCAGCGTTTGAAAATCGGTACAAAAACGCGGTTCCTTCATTTCGATGTTTTCCCCGATGCGCGCCGATTCCACTTCGCTTCCCGTGACACAAGGCAGCGTATCCGCATCCAGAGAAAGCCGGAGCACGCGGCAAGTATCATCCACGATTGCATATCCGCCGCCGCATTCCACCGCGCCCCGCTCGCACCGTTCAGAAACCTCCACGGTAACGCGTGCCGGAAAGTGCCGCCGAATGCTAACCTCTTTTGCATACGGCAAGGCCGAAACGCGCTCCTCTGCCTTCCGCATGGAAATACGATAAATATTCATACCGACCGGAATCTCCGCCGCCGCCAGAATTTCTTCCGTGCGCAGATGGGCATTGCCCATGACCGTTACGCTTGTAATGTTAAAAACCGGAATGGTCAGCGTAACTGTCACGGCAATCGCAAAAAGTAAAAGCAATATAAAAGCCCCACCGAAGTTCCTTCGTTTTTTTCTCATACCTGTTCTCCCTATTTTTTTGCAATACTCGCACCTAGTGCCTGCATATCTTCAACCAAAGTGTCATAGCCGCGGTCAATATGTGCCGTACCGCTTACAATGGTTTTGCCCTCGGCCGCAAGGCCTGCAATCACCAGTGCCGCCCCACCACGAAGCTCCATCGCTTCCACCCGCGCACCCGTAAGGCGTGGCGTACCGCGGATGACGGCCAGCTGACCACGCGTTGTGATATCAGCGCCCATTTTACAAAGCTCTGTGCAATGCTTGAAACGGTTTTCAAAAATGGTTTCTTCCATCACACTCGTCCCGTCTGCCTTACAAAGGAGCGCTGTCACAAGCGCCTGTGCATCCGTTGGAAAGCCCGGATACGGCATTGTCCGCAAAAGCTGAATCGGCCGGATGCGCTCCGGTGCCGCCAAAAAAATTCTATCCTTTTTTACTGTAATCTGTGCGCCGGTATCGCGAAGAAGCGATAAAATCGCCGTCATATCCTGCGGCCGTGCGCCGCATAGTGCAATGCTGCCGCCTGTAAGCGCGCCTGCGCAAAGATAGGTCGCCGCCACAATTCTATCGGGAATTACCCGATGCTCGGCGGGATAGAGGCATTTAACGCCCTCAATCCGGATTTCATCCGTTCCGGCACCGGAAATTTTCGCACCCATCTTTTTTAAGAATGCTTCCAAATCGCAAATTTCCGGTTCTTTTGCCGCGTTGGAGATTACCGTTTCGCCCTTCGCGAGCACCGCCGCCATCATCAGATTCTCCGTAGCGCCCACGCTCGGAAAACTTAAATGCACTCTGCCGCCGGCAAAAGCCGCACGCTTTGCCAGAACTGTTCCGCCTTCTTCTGTAACCGAAATCCCGATTTCCCGAAGGCCCCGGATATGTAAGTCAATCGGTCTTGGCCCCAGCTCGCATCCGCCGGGGAAACTCATCTCCGCCTCTCCGCACCGCGCCGTCATTGCACCTAAAAATGTGATGGATGACCGCATCTTGTGCATCAGCGTATCCGGAATTTTGCTTTGGGTTATTGCGGAAGCGTCTACCGTTACGGTACTGCCCTCCCGGCTGGTTTTGCAGCCGGCCCACTTTAAAATTTCCAGCGAGCAGACTACATCTTCTAAATTGGGGCACCCATAAATCACGCTTTTTCCTTCGGCTAAAACGGTTGCTGCCAAAATCGGCAACACCGAATTTTTTGCCCCCTGTACCTGCACGGAGCCTGCAAGCGGCTTCGCGCCGGTTATTTCTATATTATACATTCCGCACCTCCATAGTTGCCTTTTATGCAATACCATAGTATGCGGTGTTTTTTCTTTCTGTTACTCTGTCTTTTCTCGCACCCACGCGTAAATTCTCTCGCAGGCATCGCAAATGGCGCCGTCCTTCGCCGCCTTCCCCATGGTCTCCAAAAGCGAGCGGTTGGAAAGCAGCGTTTTGATTTGCCCCGCCAAAAGCTCTGCCGAAAGCGCAGACTCCGGCACAACCACCGCCGCACCCTTTTCCTCCATTGCCCGTGCATTATAAGTTTGGTGGTCGTTGGTGACATTCGGGCTCGGGATTAAAATGGCCGGTTTTCCCATTGCACAAAGCTCGCTTACAGAGATTGCACCGGCGCGGGAGACGGCAATATCCGCCTCGGCCATCACTTCGTCCATATTATGAATGTACGGCACAATTCTTTTGTTCTCGCAAAGGCGAATCCCCGCCGCACGGATTCTTTCCATGACCGCTTCATAGTTCCGCTTGCCGGTTGCGGCAATAATGCCGTAATAATCCTGTCCCTCCATTTTGAGGAGGGAAACAAGCGCATCATTAATGCGGTCTGCCCCAAGGCTTCCGCCGCTAATCAAAACAAGCGGTTCGCCTGCTTTTTTCTTTTTCTCGGCAGCGAGCAGCGAAGGCCGGATGGGGTTTCCGGTCAAAATTACGCGTTTCGGCGGTTTTTTGAAATATTTTTCCGTTTCCGGAAAGCTGATGGCGGTATCCGCGTATCTTCCCGCCACACGCACAGCAAGGCCAGGAAATACATTCTGCTCATGTACAAGCGCCGGAATTTTAAGCGCAGAAGCCGCAAGCAGTACAGGAAGGCACACATACCCGCCCGTTCCAATCACTACATCGGGCGCAAAGTCCCTTAGTATTTTCCCCGCGGCAATCCGCGCCGTTACAAAGCGCACCGCAGTTTTCACATTTTCAAATGTTAATTTCCGCCTGAGTCCCTGAATCCGGATATACTGCAAGGTATAGCCTGCGCGCGGCACAAGGTCTGCTTCCATGCCCCCCGCATTTCCAATGAACAGAATTTCTGCCTCCGGATGCTTTTCTCGAATATAATTTGCAATCGCAATCGCGGGATAAATATGCCCACCGGTTCCGCCGCCGGAAAGTACAATTCTCATTTTGCCGCCCCCTTGCCTCTGGGCTTTATATCCCTGGAAACATCCAGTACAACACCCATTGCCGCCATAATAAAGATTAGGGAAGAACCGCCGGCACTAAAGAAAGGAAGCTGCATCCCGGTGTTTGGAATGGTCGAAGTTACAACAGCGATATTGATTAGATACTGCAGCCCGATAATGGCAATAATGCCAAACACAGAAAGCCCGGAAAAGGTATCCGGCGCATGCAGGGCAATATAAACGCCGCGCGTAATGAGCACCGCGAAAAGCGCTGCAACCATTAGTGCACCCACAAAGCCGAGTTCTTCACAAATAATGGCGTAAATATAGTCATTATGCGCTTCTGGAATGTATAAAAACTTCTGTCTGCTCTGCCCGAGCCCCAGCCCAAAAAGGCCGCCGGAAGCGATGGCATATAGTCCCTGCACAATCTGCCAGCCGTCGCCTGTCTTATCGGAAAACGGGTCTAAAAAGATTAAAAGCCGCTTTAAACGGTAGCTTACCAAGAAGGCTGCCGGCACGAGCGCGCAAAGGGCAAGCCCGCCGGCCACAGCAAAATGCTTTATACGGGCGCCGCCGACCAAAAGCATAACCATGCAGGCCAGAAAAATGACAACCGCACCGCTTAGATGGTCCTGCAAAAGCATAACACCGAGGAAAGCTGCAATAATCAGGAGATACGGCAGGAGGCCCTCGCGAAACCGTTGAATCTGCCGCGGGTGACTGTCTGCCATCCGCTTTGCAAAATAGAAAACAAGCGCGAATTTGGCAAGCTCCGAAGGCTGGAAACGAATAGGGCCTATCGCAAGCCATCGCTGTGCGCCACCGCCCACCTGTCCGATAATCAGAACCAACACCAAAAGTCCAAACGAACCCCAGCAAAGTGCCGGTGCAAGCTGCCGGAGTCTCCGGTAGCCAATACGCATAACCGCCCACATCGCGACAAAGCCGATAAGCGTAAAAGCCAGCTGTTTTTTGATATAATAGAATTTGTCGCCCTCGTTGTAAAAAGCGGAAGGAGAGCTTGCGCTGAACACCATGATAAGACCAAACGCCAGCATAATCAGCATCGTGATAAAAAATGTTAAATCTACGCCCTGCCTTCGTACTTTCTTCGTCTGTCTTTTCATGTTATCTCCCTTCCTATCGTATTGCCAGATATGCAACTGCCGAAGCGATGACTGTGGCCGCGGTAAACACCGAAACGATTTTCACCTCGCTCCACCCGCACATCTCAAAATGATGGTGGATGGGGCTCATTTTGAAAATCCGCTTGCCGGTCAGTTTAAAGGAGGCCACCTGCAGAACAACCGAAAGCGTTTCGACCACATACACAATGCCGGAAAGCACCAAAAGTAGCTCCTGCCTAAGTAATATGGCAGTGGCGGCCACAAACCCGCCTAAAAACAGAGAGCCTGTATCCCCCATAAACACCTTTGCCGGATGTACATTAAAAAGCAAAAATCCTAAAATACCGCCGGCTACAACGAAGCAGCTGAGGCAAAGGGAGCCGTTTCCTTCGATATATGCCGCAATCGAGAGAAACATCGTAACTGCCAGCGTTACAAAGCCGGCAAGGCCGTCAATTCCGTCCGTTAAGTTTACGCCATTTACAAAAGCGAGCAGGAAAAACGCTGCAAACGGAACGAAGAAGACGCCGAGGTTGACAACTTGGTCTGTAAAAGGCACCAAAATCTTCGTGTCCAGCCATCCCTTCTGGAGAAGGAAGATTAAAAAAGCAACTGTAACGAGGAATTGCGCCGAAAATTTCTGTGCGGCCGTAAGCCCCAGATTTCTTTTCTTTACGACCTTGATATAATCATCATAAAAGCCGATTATGCCAAAAAGGAGCGCACAAACAGCTACGGTCGCCGTACCGCCATTCCGAATGACAAACGGGCTGATCATGAGGAATGCGCCGATAAAAATGAGCCCGCCCATCGTCGGCGTTCCGCTTTTAGTCTGATGCCAGCTCGGCCCGATTTCCCGAATACTTTGCCCGAATTTCAGACGACGAAGAAGCGGCAGAATAAAGACGCCTAAAAGTGCCGCCGCCGCAAAGGCAAATGCGAAGCTTTGTATCTTATTCATTTTGTTCCTTCCTTCCCTAAAAATCCGGCAAGCCGCTTACTTTATTGCTTCAAAAATTTCTCCCATCCGCATCCCATGCGAACCTTTTATCAGAATGCGGTCGCCAGCCTGGATGGTTTTTAACAGATACGCCGCAAGGCTTTGGTTATCCGGGAAGCTTTCTGCATAGGCAATGCCGGCTTTCCTTGCCTCTTCGACGGCATATCTGGAAAGCGTTCCCACCGCAAGGAGCATATCTACGCCGCGCGCGACTGCCTCTTTTCCGACTTCTCTGTGACATTTTTCGCCAAATTCGCCAAGCTCCAGCATATCGCCCAAAACGGCGATGCGCCGCCTTCCCTCTCCTTTTTCCAGCATACCAAGCGCCACCGACATAGAAGCGGGACTTGCATTATAATAGTCGCAAATGGCCGTGATGCCTGGCCGAAACTCGACCTCGCTTTGGCGGATTCCGTCTGTTTTATAGGAAAGAAGCCCCGCCTGTATCTTTTCCTCTTGCATGCCAAGCTCTTTCCCAACTGCATATGCCGCCAGCGCATTATATACATTATGCCGTCCGCTAATCGGCAAGGAATAGGTGCGGTCCTCTATGCAGAAGGCATTTTCGCCGCATAAATTCGCGCGGTATTCGCAAGCCGGATTGTCAAGCCCAAACCGTTTTACCTGCACCTCTGAAAGGGTTGTATTCTCTAAGAAAGGATCATCGCCGTTTACAAGCAGGGTACTGCCAGCCGGAAGCCCTTCCGCAATTTCAAGCTTTGCCCGATAAATGTTTTCCTGCGAGCCAAGATTTTCAATGTGACTAAGCCCCACATTTGTAATCACCGCTATCGTGGGACGCGTGAGATTCGTAAGATAAGAAATCTCGCCCCTCGCGCTCATGCCCATCTCAATGACTGCCGCCTCGCAGTCTTCCGGAATGCTTAAAAGCGTGAGCGGCAGACCGATGGCGTTATTGAAATTGCCGCGCGTCCATTTCGTTTTATACGCGGTCGAAAGCACCGCAGCAATCATTTCCTTCGTTGTCGTCTTGCCTACGCTCCCCGTCACACCGACAACCGGCATCGAAAACTTCCCCCGGTGCCATGCACCGAGAAGGCCGAGCGCCTGCACACTATCTGGAACCTGTATATAGGCACAGCCATCAGGCGGTGTCATTTCTACCTCTCCGATTGCCACGGCCGCGCCGTTTTTATAGGCACCGGCTAAAAATCGGTTTCCGTCCATATTTTCACCGCGGATTGCCACGAAAAGGTCTCCCGCCTTACATCTGCGGCTATCCGTAGAAACGCCTTTCGCTTCGGCCGCTTCCTTTCCAAAAAGGCGGCCGCCTGCTGCCTTTGCAATTTCACATGCCCGCATTGTTTACGATCTCCTTTACGATTTCGCGTTCATCAAATGCAATCGTTTCATCCCGCAGAATCTGGTAGGTTTCATGCCCCTTTCCGGCTAAAATGATGATATCGCCTTCTTTTGCCATTTCCATAGCATACCGGATACCATCCCGCCGGTTTTCCACGGCTGCATAACGCCCCGCATAGTCTGTCATACCGGCGAGAATGTCCTTTATGATTTCGCCCGGGTTTTCTTTTCGCGGATTGTCGCTCGTTACAACGGTAAAATCTGAAAGCGAAGCCGCAATCTTGCCCATAATGGGGCGCTTCGTTTTATCCCGGTTTCCACCGCAGCCAAATACCGTAATGATGCGCCCTTTCGCAAAACCGCGTACCGTTTCAATAATATTTTCAAGGCCATCCGGCGTGTGGGCATAATCAATTAAAACGGTATACGGCGCCGATGTAGGCACAACCTCTGCCCGACCCTTTACACCTTTTGCCAGCACCAGCCCCTTCAGAATATCCTCCATGGGAATCCCAAGTCCCAGACAGGCCGCCGTGGCAGCAAGCGCATTATATACAGAAAATCTTCCCGGTATGCCAAGGCGGATTTCATAGCTTGCGCCGCCAATTTTTGTAGTGCAAATTACGCCGCGCTCACTAAGGCGTATGTTTTCTCCCCGCACATCTGCTTTGTTTTCAACACCATAAGTCATCATGGGACAACCGGCACGCCTGGTAAGTGTAGCGCCGTAAGAGTCGTCGGCATTCGTAACACCATGCCGCGCCTGCGAAAAGAGAAGCGCTTTCGCCTCCAGATAGTTCTCCATCGTTTCATGAAAATCCATATGGTCCCGGGTTAAATTCGTAAACACCGCTTCCTGGAAAAAGATGCCATGTGTCCGGGAAAGCGCGAGCGAATGGGAGGAAACCTCCATAACAACATGGCTCACCCCGGCCTCCACCATCTCCTGAAACATTTCATGCAGTTCTAAAGACTCGGGCGTTGTCCGTTCTGTCGGCATCACTTTATCGACAATTATATTCTGGTTCGTGCCGATAAGGCCAGTTTTATACCCAAGCAAATCCAGAACCTGCTTAATTAAATAGGTTGTAGTTGTTTTTCCGTTTGTGCCCGTCACACCGATAATTTTCAGCTTTTCAGCGGGGTTCCCGTAAAACTGTGCGCTCACCTCAGCGAGCCCTCGCCTTGTATCCTTACAAACCGCCACCGGCACGCTCCACGCGCCCTCCTCCTCGGCTAGAATAGCGGCTGCGCCCTTTTCTATGGCTGCTTCTATGTATTGGTGTCCATCTGTATTAAAACCGCGCACAGCCACAAAAAGGCTGCCCGGTACTACTTTTCTGGAATCGTATGCAATGGCGTGAATCTGCACATCCTCGCCGTGAAGTGTATATTCCGTCTGTCTTAATAGTTCTGTAAGTCGCACGATTGGCTCCTCCCGTTTGATTTCTATTCATTACTCGTGTAGCGGAATTCCACCTGCACGATTGTGCCCGCAGGCACCTCTGCACCGGCAGGCGGGTCCTGCCCGACCGCTCGCAGAACACCCTCGGCATCCAGCTTTCCGGTGCCGCGAAGCATAAAGTTTAAGTTACTGTTTGAAAGGCCGGCATTGGCTTCCGAAACGCTCATGCCCACAACATCCGGCACTATTACCATTTCCTCGCTATACCCTGCGGTATAAAGCACGCAAATGGCATCTTTCCGCACGGCCGTTCCGGCACGAGGCATCTGGCTTTCCACTTTTCCGCCATTCTCGCCCGCAACATGATACCGAAGGCCGGATGCCACAAGCATCGCCGCCGCTTCGCTTGTCGTCTTTCCGGTTACATCCGGCATACTGATTTCCTCGTTTTCTTCGCCCTCACTGTACTGACGCTCTACGCCGAGATACCGGAGCGAATCTTCCATGATACGGCCAACAACAGGTGCCGCAATCATACTGCCATAATAATCCCCAACCGGCTCATCCAGAAGGACGATGCACGCAATCTGCGGGTCATCTGCCGGCGCAAAGCCCAGAAAGGACGCAACATATTTCTGATTGCCGCGCGGCTGTTTTTCACTCGTTCCGGTCTTTCCTGCCACGCGATAGCCCTTTACATAGGCGTTTTTACCGCCACCGTTTGCAACGACACCTTCCAGAACATCCCGCATGATACGGCTCGTTTCCGCAGAGATAACTTGCCGCACCTCGGTCGGCTCGGTGATATGTACAGCATTGCCGTTTTCATCGTTAATTTGTTTAACAATGTACGGCTTCATCAGATGTCCGCCGTTGGCGATGGCGCTGACGGCTGTAATCATCTGTAGCGGTGTTACATTGAAGCCCTGCCCGAAGGAACTTGTTGCAAGCTCCAGATCCCGCATTTGCTCCTTCGCAAAGAAAATACCCTCCGCTTCACCCGGCAGTTCAAAGCCTGTAATTTCGCCGAAGCCGAAGCTGGAATAATACTTTCTGAATTTTTCCGTGCCGAGTCTCGCCCCGATTTCCATAAAAACAGGGTTACAGGAATTTTGCACACCCTCACGGAAGCTTTCCGGCCCATGCCCGGTTCGTTTGTGGCAATGAATGTCCACGCCGGAAACGGTTTTGCTTCCGCCGCAGAAAAAGCTGTCGGAAAGGCTCACCACGCCCTCCTCAAGCGCTGCCGCCGCAACGATGGACTTGAAGGTAGAACCGGGCTCGTATGTATCCACAACCGCTTTGTTTCTCCAGAGCCGGTTCAGTTCTTTTGCGTATGCCGCATCCTTTTCATCCTCAGCAAGTGCCGCAATGGATGCCAAAACGCCTTCATCCGTCAGCGTCATGGGCTGATTTAGGTCATAATCCGGCTTTGTGGCCATCGCCAGAATTTCGCCGGTTTTCGGATTCATTACAATCGCGGCGGCACCGGCCTGCACATTCGTTTCGGCTACCGCAAGGTCTAAATGCTTTTCCGTAAAATGCTGAATCGTTTCATCCAGCGTCAGGATAAGATCGCTACCCTGTACAGGATCTGTATACTGTTCGTATTCATAGGGCATATCCGTACCATTGGCGCTTTTGGCAGTAATAATCCGGCCGGCCGTTCCTTTTAAAACTTTGTCATACACCATTTCGAGGCCGCCCAGGCCCTGATTATCGTTCCCCGTAAAGCCAATGACATGTGCCGCGAGCTTTCCGTTCGGATAATACCGCTTCGTATCCGCATCCAGCCGAATCCCGGGTAGCTTTAGCGCCCGGATTTTTTCGACTTCTTCCGCTTCTACGCGACGCTTTACAATCTCGTAATAGCTATTTTTCTGGGTAAGCGAAAACACCTTATCATAGTCAACCTCTAAAATTTCAGAAAGGGCACTCGCTACGCGCCTGCCCTCTTCTTCGGTTTTAATATTGACAGGCACGACGCAAACCATATTGGTACTCGCACTTTGCGCCAGCACCTTATAATTGCGGTCGTAAATTGTGCCGCGTTCCGAGCTTACAATGCTGTCTCGGGTTTGCTGCTCAATCGCTTCCTGCTTTAGAGCGGGGCCACGCAAAAATTGCCAGTATGCCGTAGATAGCAAAAGAACGGCCATCCCGCAAAGCATCAGGCCGTATAAAACTATCATTCTCTTTTTTATATTTACCTTCACAGTTTTTCTGCGCCGGATGTGCCTTTCCTGTGTCACCCTGTTCCCCCCTCATATCAAAAGTGGGAGCGAGACCTTTTGGCGCGCTCCCTCGCTTTACTATCATATGGGTCCTTACCGGAAATATTCCAAAATATTCCCCGCAAAGGCGGCAAATACATTCGCGCCTGTCGGCCGTCCTACTGCCGCTTCCGCATAATCGCAGTTCCCCATGTCTACATACACTGTCTGTGCTTTTGTGGGGCGCTGCATACCCAGCCTCGTAATGGCTTCGCTTTCAATTTTGCTTAAGTCCATGCTCCGTTCAATCGCAAAGGCGCCGGCCACCGCCTGCGCTTCCAGACTTTCAAGTCTTTTTTCGAGTTTTTCCACCTCGGCATTTTTTTCCATAATCTGTGAGTTGCTGAAAAGAAGTCCGAAGGCCAAAAGTACCGCTAAAACCGGAAGCATTGCCCTGTAGTCACCGGTCTTTTTCTTTATGCGGCGTACTTTCCGTACAACCTTTCGTCTTGGTGCCTGATACACTTCTTCGTACTTATATGCGTTGTTTCCATATACAGGTACTTGCATGTTTTCATCTCTTTTCTGCAATTCTTAATTTAGCACTGCGTGCTCTTGGATTTTCTTCCAGTTCCTTTTCCGAAGGGAGAATCGGCTTGCGGGAAACAAGACGCATGGTCGGCTCTTTCCCACAAACGCAAATGGGATAGGTTTTCGGGCAAGTACATCCCGTCGCAGCCTTTACAAATGCAGTTTTCACAATTCTGTCCTCCAGAGAATGGAAGGTGATAACCGCAAACCGACCCCCGGACGCCAAAACCTCGATGCCGGCTTCCATAGCCTCCTCTAAAACCTGCAATTCCGCATTGACTGCAATCCGTATTGCCTGAAAGGTGCGTTTTGCCGGATGAGGTCCATCCAGTCTTGCCCCTTTGGGCACCGCTGCCTTGATAATCGAAACGAGCTCGCCGGTCGTTTCAATTGCCTTCTCACTTCTCGCTTTCACGATAAATTCTGCAATTCGCCTAGCCCAGCGTTCCTCACCATAGTCCTGTATCAGTGTGCATAGTGCCTTTTCGGAATAGCTGTTTACAATCTCCCGGGCGGAAAGCGCCGCTTCCCGGTTCATTCGCATATCGAGCGGTGCATCCTGCATATAGGAAAACCCACGCGCCGCATCATCCAGCTGCGGGGACGAAACGCCGAGATCCATCAAAATTCCGTCCACCTTCTGTATCTTCAGCATCTCCAAAATGCTTTTTATCTCGCGGAAATTACTCTGTATGGGCCTGAAGGCATGTCCAAAGCGGGAAAGCCTCTCGTTTGCCGCCTCTAGCGCAATTTTGTCCTGGTCAATCCCTATTACATGGCCGCCCTTTAAAAGAATTTCTTCGCTATGGCCGCCACCGCCGAGCGTCATATCTACATAGATGCCGCCTTTTCGGACCTCCAGTGCCGCTACCGTTTCCGTTTTCAGTACCGTGGTATGCGCAAATGTTGTCATATCCCCATCTCCGAAAGTCTGGCCGCCGCTTCTTCCAGCGTAATGGCCTCCTCATCGTGATTGTATTTCTCCCAAGCTGCGCTGTTCCAGATTTCTACGCGCGCAATTGCACCGATGACGATAACCTCTTTTTCAATCTTTGCATATTCTCTAAGGTGTGCCGGAAGTAGGATTCGGCCCTGCTTGTCCGTTTCACAGTACACAGCGCCTGATGAGAACATGCGAAGGAGGCGGCGTGCGTCTGCATTGTGGCCGGGCAGACTCATCAGCTGCTGGGTGAATTTTTCCCATTCTGCTTCTGAATACACCGTCAAGCATCCTTCATACCCTGTTGTAACAACAAAGGTCTCCCCGAGCTGCTCCCGGAAGCGCGAGGGCATGATAACGCGGCCCTTCGCATCTAAGCTGTGACAATATTGACCTGTATACACGCTCTCACCCCCCACTTTCACACACTTAGTGACACTTTCTACCACTTATTGAAATTTTACACGATTTTTTCCGGAATTTCAAGCCTTTTTTTAAAATTTTTTATTTTTTTCATATCTTTTTTATTACAAAAGAAAACGACAACAAAATATTGTTTGTTAAAATAATGTTCCAACAATATGTAGTGTATGTTGCATTTTTCAACAAGAAAAAATTTTTAAATTTCAGCATATTTTTTTTGCAACTGTATATAATGAGGGAAAAAGTGGAGACATCTTGCCCCCACCTTTAGAAAGGAACGGTCTGTTTTGAAAAAATGTATCGGAATCTTATCAACGGCTCTCTTTTCCGCCGCAATTGCCTTCTTCGTTTCTGCAGTCATGCTCGACAAGGCGGCCCCACTGCCGGAAGGCGGACTCTCGATTTCCGCAGAAGCCGACGCACGCACACTGCCCGAAATTGCCGCCCGCGTTTCTCCTTCCGTAGTCGGCGTTTCTGCCACGCAAAAAAAACGGAGCTTCTCGGCGCCGGCCAGCGTCAGTAGTATGGGTAGCGGCGTCATTGTCAGCGAAAACGGTTATATTTTAACTAATCACCATGTCATCGGGGAAAACCACGCACTTTCCGTCACCCTTTCGGACGGACACACGCTCGACGCGCGGCGCATCTGGAGTGATGCCGCGCTTGACATTGCCGTAATTCAGGTACAAGGACGCGGCCTTGTTCCTGCTCCGCTTGGCGATTCTGCAGGACTGGCCGTTGGCGAGCAGGTTCTGGCAATCGGGAACCCCTTAAGCCTGCAATTTCAGCGCACCGTTACCGCCGGCATTGTCAGCGCCACAAACCGGATGCTCTTTTTCTCGGATACCGGCACTTTAATGGAAGATTTAATCCAGACGGATGCTTCCATTAACCCCGGTAATAGTGGGGGCCCGCTCGTCAATATGCAAGGCGAGGTTGTCGGTATTAACACTATAAAGGCACAAAACGCGGAAGGCATGGGCTTTGCCATTTCCATAAACCTCTGCCGCCCCATCATCGACCGAATTCTCGCAGAAGGCTCCTACACTATGCCCCATCTCGGTCTTTACGCCTACGACAAGGAAACGGCGCAATATATCGAAGTCGAGCCGCCAAGCGAAGGCCTTTACATCAGCGAGGTTGCGCCAAAAAGTCCGGCCGCGCGTGCCGGACTTACGCGAGGGGATATCATCACCGCGATAGACGCACAGCCCCTCTCCCGCATGTCTCAGCTTCGCGAAGCCCTTTTGGCAAAGCAGCCGGGCGACATCGTAGCGCTCGAAATTCTTCGAAAAGACACCGCCTTTACGGCCACGGTGACGCTTGGCAAAGAATCCTAAAAAAATTACGGAATCCCTTGACAAAATCCGCATTTTGCGCTATACTATACTTGAACTTTTGCATAACTGACGGATTTGCGGAGTACCGCGGGGGGAGTGCAAAAGCGCGGCTTTTTCGCCGCATCGATGCCGACCGTCTGGGCAAATCAGTCAAAAATGCTGGTTTGCCCTTTTTTGTTTTTAGGCAAACGCAGTCGAAAGGAGTATGGATATGCAAAATAAAGCTTGGGAAAACTTTTTTTCCGGCCCCTGGCAAACGGAAATTAATGTGCGGAATTTCATTCAGATGAATTACACCCCCTATGAAGGGGATGCACAATTTTTGGCGGAGGCCACACCTCGGACGAAGAAACTCATGGAAAAGCTTACGGACCTTTTTCGTGTAGAGCGGAGCTTCGGCGGCGTTTTAGACATCGATACGCAAACCGTTTCCTCTCTTACGAACTATGCCCCCGGTTACCTTGACAAAGAAAACGAATTGATTGTGGGACTACAGACGAGCCGCCCCCTGCAAAGAGGCGTACACCCCTTCGGCGGGATGCGTATGGCGCGGCAGGCCTGCGAAGCGTATGGATATACGCTCAGTGCTAAAGTTGAAGAGGAGTTTCGCTATCGTACCACGCATAACGAAGGCGTTTTTCGCGCCTATACGGATGAAATGCGCCTCGCCCGGCGTTGCCATGTTATCACCGGGCTTCCGGATGCCTACGGCCGCGGCCGGATTATCGGCGACTATCGGCGCGTGGCGCTGTACGGCATCGATCGACTTATCGAAGAAAAACAAAAAGATAAAGCCGCCCTGGCTTTGGCAAACCTCGGCATGGAGGAAATACGCCAGAGCGAGGAATTATATCAGCAAATTACATTTTTAGGCTTTTTAAAGAAAATGGCGGCGATGTACGGTTATGACATCAGCGCCCCCGCTCAAAACGCCCGCGAGGCCATCCAATGGACTTATTTTGCCTACCTTGCCGCGATTAAAGAGCAAAACGGCGCCGCCATGAGTCTCGGCCGCGTCAGCACTTTCTTTGATATTTACATTCAGCGGGACATCGAAGCCGGTGTGCTGACCGAATCTGGTGCGCAGGAGCTTTTGGATGACTTTGTTATGAAGCTCCGCATGGCCAGACTTTTACGCACGCCCGAATATAATGCACTCTTCGGTGGAGACCCGATGTGGATTACAGAAGCCGTGGGTGGTATGGGCGAGGACGGACGCACGCTCGTTACCCGCAGCAGCTTCCGTATATTAAACACCTTATATACGCTCGGTCCTTCCCCGGAGCCGAACCTCACAATCCTTTGGTCAAATGCACTTCCGGTGCCCTTTAAAAAATTCTGTGCCCGTGTTTCGGCCGATACCGATTCCATCCAATACGAAAACGATGATATTATGCGCCCTTTATATGGTGATGATTATGCGATTGCGTGCTGCGTATCCGCCATGCGCATTGGTAAACAGATGCAGTTTTTTGGGGCAAGATGTAATCTCCCCAAGCTTTTGCTGATTGCGATAAACGGCGGCTACGATGCCACAAGCGATATTCACATCGGCCCCCAAATGGAGCCACTTTCCGGAGATGTTCTTACATACGAGGCCGTAAAAGAACGCTTCGACCTTTATATAGAATGGCTTTCAAAGCTCTATGTCAACACCATGAATGTCATTCACTACATGCACGATAAATATGCCTATGAAAAAACGCAAATGGCTCTCCATGATACCGCCGTGGAACGGTTTATGGCCTTTGGTATTGCCGGCCTTTCCGTCGCGAGCGATTCGTTAAGCGCTCTCCGTTACGCTTCGGTGCGTCCCATCCGAAACAGCGACGGCTTTATCACCGATTTCGAAATAACGGGTGCTTTTCCAAAATTCGGCAACGATGATGACCGGGTAGACGAAATGGCCCGCGACCTTTGCCACCAGGTCATTACGGAACTCCGTCGGACGCCTACCTACCGCGGTGCTACCCATACACTATCGGTGCTAACCATTACCTCGAATGTTATGTACGGAAAAAACACCGGTGCCACACCGGATGGCCGGCCGGCCGCGGCTCCCTTTGCGCCCGGTGCAAACCCCATGCACAACCGCGAAGAAAACGGGGCGCTGGCTTCCTTAAATTCTGTGGCTAAGCTTCGGTACGAGGACTGTCGCGATGGTATTTCCAACACCTTCTCCATTACACCCGAAGCCCTTGGAAAAACAGAAAACGAGCGGCACGAAAATCTCGTTTCAATTCTTGACGGCTATTTTTCCAAAGGCGCGCACCATATCAATGTGAATGTCTTAAACCGAGAAACCCTGCTTGCCGCCTATGAAAATCCGGAGGCCTATCCCAATCTTACGATTCGCGTTTCCGGCTACGCCGTAAACTTCCATAAACTCACGCGTCAGCAGCAAAAAGAGGTCATTTCCCGGACCTTCCATGAGGCACTGTAATGGTTGGGTATATCAGCTCCCTCCAGTCTCTCGGTACGCTTGATGGGCCGGGGGTGCGTTTTGTCGTCTTTCTCCAGGGATGTAATTTGCGTTGCGCCTGCTGCCACAATCCTGAAACCTGGCCCCTTACCGGCGGTACGCCGTATACGCCCGAAACCCTTCTTGAGAAAGTGCTTCCCTACCAGGGATACTTTGGCGCGCGCGGTGGCGTTACCCTTTCCGGGGGCGAACCGCTTCTGCAGCCGGCCTTTGTGCACGCGTTTTTCCGGCTTTGCCACAAGCACCACATAAATACCTGCCTGGATACGGCCGGCAGCCTTTTAAATGATGCGGTTTTCCCGCTTTTAGCGGAAACGGACCGCGTGCTCCTTGACATCAAATATACAAGCGAGGAAGCATACAAAAAGTATGTCGGCTGCTCGCTTTCGACGCCGCTTCGGTTTTTAGACGCGCTGAACGCCCGTCATATTCCCACCACCCTCCGGCAAGTCATTATTCCTTCGCTGAATGATAATTTGGAAAACATAGAGGCCCTTCGCCGCTTGAAAACGGCATACGCCTGCGTGGAAGCGATTGAGCTTCTTCCCTTCCGGAAGCTCTGCCAGACCAAATATGACGCCTTGCACATCCCCTTCCCCCTTGCCGAAGTCCCTTCGCCCTCCAAGGCCGAAATGGAGGCGCTGGAGCGGCATCTGGACGCATCGTGCTTGTAAAAATTTTTATTTCTATTTTATAAAAGGAGAATCCAACCTATGAAAAAGCTATGCGTAATCCTCTCGCTTCTTATTCTTCTCTCTCTTTTTCCAGACACGCACGCTGCCGCAGCAGACGGAAACTATGCCGTCGGCTATATGCACTATACCATTGCGAACGGCATGGCCACAATTACGAAATGTGACCCGCTTTTGGAAGGCGAGCTGGTTGTTCCCGCCGAGCTTTCCGGCTGCCCGGTTGTGGCAATTGGCGATGCGGCGTTTGCGAAAAGCCGCTTGACGAAAATTATCCTGCCCGAAAGCATCCACACCCTTGGCCGCGCGGCATTCTTAGGCGCTTCTGTTCGGGAGGTGCTCGGCGCAGAGCATATTCAATCCTTCGGCGACTATGCCTTCGCTTTTTCCGCGTTGCAAGCCATTTGCTTGCCGCCCGATATGACAGAACTCCCCGACGGGCTTTTTATGTGCGCAAGCTTCAATGAACAGGTACGCTTCCTTCTGCCCGACACGATTACACGCATCGGCGATTTTGCATTTTACAATATTACAAGCGGTTTTGCCGAGCTTTCTTTGCCGTCGTCTCTCCGCGAAATCGGAGATGCTGCTTTTGCAGGTACCTCCCCGAAAAACTGGAAAACGCTCACACTTCCGGAAGGCTTAGTTTCAATTGGGGACGGCTCATTTTGGCGCACCCTGACGATAGAATCGCTATCTCTTCCCTCCACACTGCAACGCTGCGGCAGCGGAAAAATCGCCGCATTTTTCGGGACAAACCTTGAAACCGTTTCCCTTTCTGAAGGGATCACATCCCTACCGAACGCTATGTTCTTGGAATGTCCTAACCTCAAAAGTGTCCTTTTACCCGACAGTCTAACTGTGCTTTCTGCCGATGAATTCGGTCTTCCGAACAGCCTCCTGGCCGGACATAGTTATCCCTCCCATTTTACCTTGTGGACAAACTGGGACGAGACCGATAGCTTTACCGGCGGCGAAATTGTGCCGCACCGCTTTGACGAAATGCAACAAAACCCACACCTTTTCCTATACGCCAATCCCGAAAGCTTCGGCACCTCTTTTGCCGCACAGCACCATCTGCCCGTCTCCCCGAAAGAGGCGTATGCCCTTACAAACACACAATACGAAAACGATTTCGCCTACCGTATATATGGCGGCCGTGCCGAAATTGTCGGTTATACAGGCGCAGCGCAAACTCTTTCGGTCCCCGCAACACTAGGCGGCTATCCCGTTTTTGCAATCGGCGCATATGCCCTTCGTGCGAACGATACGCTCACCACGCTCGTTTTGCCCGCATCCCTTTGTGAAATCCGGGCGGGTGCCGTTTCAGACTGTACGGCCCTCGAATCCATAACGCTCGCCGGAGAAAGCATGGTAATCGAGTATGCTGCTTTTAACCGCTGCAAAAAGCTGGCGGAGATTATCGGCTTTGAACGGGCGATTTCGGTTGGCGAATTCTGTTTTTCCGGGTGCGCCGCGCTGACCGCCTTGCCCGCACTTTCGCCCGCCATTACGGAGCTGCCGGACGATTTTGCAAGCAACGCGGGACTAAAACATGTTGCCCTGCCGTCGCATATCCGCAAAATCGGCTCTAGCGCTTTTTACGGCTGTGACGGGCTTGAAACGCTCACCCTCCCCGAAACCCTCGAGCATATCGGCGCCAGTGCGTTTGCAAATTGCAAAGCGCTCCGCGCCGTTACAATCCCCAATCGCGTGACCACGCTTGGAACAGAAGCGTTTCATGGTTGTGATGCGCTTCGCTATGTCAAGGTAGGAAAGGGTGTTACCTCGCTCGACTATGGCATTTTCACTTTCTGCCCTTCACTTGAAACAGTGATTTTGCCGGACTCGCTCAGCTTTATTTACGAGTATGAGTTTTACGACGGATTCTATTCCCGTTTTATGCGCCGTAGTTTTATAGAAAGACCAAAAACGCTCACAATCTTTGCCAATCAGGATTCGTATGCAGCCGACTTTGCAAATCGCCACTATATCCCGCGCATGCCGCTGATTCGCGTGCTTTATGAAGATACGCCGATTATGTTTGATGCTTTACCCGTTATCCGCGAAGGGCGTACACTTGTCCCCTTCCGCGCCATTTTTGAAGCGCTGGGCGCCGCGGTACAGTGGGAACCGGAAACACAGACGGTTACCGCCACGCAGGATGTAATAACGCTTCGCTTGCAAATCG
The DNA here is from genome assembly GCA_045531355.1 of Clostridia bacterium. Classification (GTDB taxonomy): domain Bacteria; phylum Bacillota; class Clostridia; order UMGS1883; family UMGS1540; genus SIG447. Next base: position 20,529 of record JAZSDW010000044.1, read on the forward strand.
GCGAGCCACTGCTTTATAAAAACAATATTCCCATTCCCATGGATAGCGCAGCCGCATTGATGCAAGACAGAACCTTCGTACCGCTTCGCGCCGTTTCTGAAGCGCTGGACTATCTTGTCACCTGGGAGGATTCCACAAAAACAGCCACCATTTCTCCAAAAGGCAAATAAAGAATAAGTATTTTAAATTTATTTTTGAAAAACAGTTGACCTTTGCACAAAAATGTGATATGATTTAAAACTGTCAAAGCAAAGGAGCACGCTATGAATGTATTTATGCAGGCAGCCCTTGCTGTCGCCCGGAAAGCCGTTATAGAGGGTGCAGAAGTTCCGGTCGGAGCCGTTGTGGTGCACCGCGGCGAAATCATCGCCCGTGCCCATAACCAGAAGGAAACCTTGCAGGATCCAACTGCGCACGCGGAAATTCTGGCCATTCGTGCCGCCGCAAAAAAACTTTGCGATTGGCGCCTTTCTGAATGTGATTTGTATGTCACCTTAGAGCCTTGCCCCATGTGCATGGCCGCCATCCGCGAAGCGCGCATCCGCCGCCTCTATTGCGGTGCCGTAAAACCTCCGGAGGCTATTGCCCTCAAAAATCCGGAAATGTATTTTGGCATTGAAGAGGACGCTTGTACCGCTCTGCTCCAGTCCTTTTTCCAAGCTTGCCGCACCACGCAAGCTCCCGCAGAAGATGCGCTTCCTCATTAGGCCTTAGCGTCTCGAAATCATTCGAAATTGTTTGAACTTAATGGAACTTGAAACTCCGCAAACCCTGTAACGGTGCGGTTTTTAGCAATCAGTGCTGACAATAAAGAAATTCTTTTCTAATAGAATTTCTAATAAAATTTAATATTTGCTTTAAACTCATTTTTTGAGTTTATATATACACGGAGCGGTATCGAAGTGGTCATAACGAGCGCGACTCGAAATCGTGTTGCCGTCAGGCACGTGGGTTCGAATCCCACCCGCTCCGCCACTGAGCACCAGATTATGGTGCTCTTTTTCTTTGCCAAAATCCCCTCAAAAAGCCGTTATTTTGCCAATAAAATTTGCAGGTGGGTTAACTTCCCCACCTGCGTTTTTACTTTTATTTTATGCGGTTAATTTGTCCTATTTCATTGTGCCAACTATTTTATTTATATCACCATCTGAGTCTACTATGATGGTTTTGGTCTTGCTTGGAGCCACATATCCAAATCCGTCTATGTAGGCTTTATTTTTTTCTTCTATGATTTCATTTCGTATTTTTGTTTCCTCATCCGTGAGGTAGCAGGTGTCTTTACTCATAATTTCGTCATTTGGATTTATGGGTTCTTCCAGATTCTTTTCCCATTTCGCATACAAGACATCAGGCTTTGTAAATTTGAATGTTGTTACCTGATTCTGCTTCGTTCTTGGATCGGTGAACCAACCTTTGAATATGTATCCGTATTTCGTTGGAACATATCTTTCAAGGCTGATGCTTTCGCCGTATCTTTTTGTTATTGGCCGTATAAAGCTACCGCTATCCGATGCAAATTGCAAGGTTACATTTCCTACAATTCCAAGTTCGTTGTCAAAGGTCACTCGGTATTTACTGACCCACCAAGGTTTTGCAGTTGCCGACGCTGTTGTTGATAGCATCATAATCGCCGCCAATGTCATACATAGTACTTTTTTCTTCATAATTTCCATCCTTTCATTTTGGGTATAAAAATACCGACATACTCGAATTTCATTCATCGAATATGTCGGCATCATTTTCGAAGCATTCCATAAAGAACCTTGCTCCTAATTTGAATCCTTTTATAAAGTTTGGCATTCTGTTATTTGTATCATCTCGTCATAACAGGATTTGACCTTATTAAATAATTCTTTTTCCTGCTCATTTAAATTTTTGAGCAGTTCTTCTTCGTTTTTGGTCAGCAATCTGAATACCTTGTCAAACTTTCTTTGGCTTTGAAATGGTCTTTCCATTGGATTAATATTCCCATACCAAAATTCTTCAAGCACTTTCATTTAATTTCACCTCCTCGTAGCACAAACACTACCACAAGAAGAGACAGAAGTCAACGAAGTAATGAAAAATACTTAATTAAAAAAATTATAAACCATTTGAGATAGATTTGTGATGTTTTGTCTTGCCGAACTCGTATCAGGCACATCATTTGACATTACACAAATAACATAATCCGCTCCGGGTGAAAAAACAATCGCTACATCATTTTCGACATCGCTCAGTTCACCTGTTTTATTTGCACAAATAGTTCCCGACGGTAATCCACTAGGAATCTTTCCTGTACGTGTTTGTTGTTTTAGTAACTCTAACATTTCTGTATCTGCAGAATCCGATACTAAGTTCTTGTGATACAAATTGCTCAAAAATCTGCCACAGTCAACTACAGAGGTATAATTTTGTTCGGGAATAGGTGTTAACCTCGAGTTTTTCATATCGCGTTGTTGTTCTGTATCCGTACATTGAAGTTTGTTTGCATAAGAATTAACTTGTTTTAACCCTTTCTGAAAAGAATCACTATGCATGTCCGTATATTTCCCTCCACCAAGAGTGGCGACTAAACTATTTGAAGCTTCATTGTCACTAACAGTAATCATTGATTTCAGACTTGATGCAACATTCTCCTTTTGTATAGTTCCGCTTTCTATTTCTTCATAGGTTTTGCCCATAATAAATAATTTTATTAAACTTGCAGAAACCATTTTCTTGTTATTTATTTCGAAAGAATCTCCACTAGATAAATCTTCCACATAGACAGCCCACTCTCCATCGTAGCTACTCATTTCTTTTTGCAGTTTTTCTCTTAAAATCTTAAGCGAGTGACTTTCCGGCACATCGCTTTTGGAAATTTCGTTTGGTGAAACTATACCAACTTCTGACGTTTGAGTTTCCCTTGATGTTTCAAACTTGTTTTTAGAAATAACATAGCCACAAGAAAATCCAATACAATACGCCAACAAAAATGCAATCGCTTTTATTATAAATT
>JAZSDW010000089.1:0-12743 GCA_045531355.1 Clostridia bacterium
TGAAAAGCTGGCAGAGGAAATGGCGGCTCCGCTTGCAGAAGAAAGAGGGCTTCGCGTTTACGATGTCGAGTATAAAAAGGAAGGCGCCGACTGGTTTTTGCGTATCTTCCTTTATGGCGAAAATGGCGTGGACCTGGAAGATTGTGAGGCGGTCAGCCGGAAAATGAGTGAAAAGCTGGACGAGGCGGATCCGATTACAGACGCCTATTGTCTTGAGATTTCGTCGCCGGGGCTGGAGAGAATCCTCTCGCGCGAATGGCATTTTGAAACGGCCATTGGCGAGCGGGTGGAGCTTCGGTTTTACGCACCACAAGGCGGAAAAAAGACGGCGGAGGGCATTTTGAAGGCCAAAAGCGCTGCGGAAATTACAATAGAAACAGAGGAAGACGGAGAATGCCGGTACAATATGGACCTTGTGTCTAAAGTGCGCACGGTGTTCGACGGAAAATTTTGAAAGGACTGATCAGCAAAATGGAAAATGAATTAATGGTGGCACTGGAGCTTTTAGAGAAGGAGAAAAAAATCAACAAGGATGACCTTCTGGCAACCCTTCGCACCGCCCTTGCCAACGCGTACAGAAAGTATTATAACGCCGGCGAAATGGTAGAGGTGGACATTGACGAAAAAGGCGGCATCCGCGTGCACACCCAGAAAACCATTGTGGACGAGGTGGAGGATTCCGCCAACGAAATCACTTTGGAGGAAGCCCGTCTTATAAACGAAAAATATCAGGTGGGCGATGTGGTGGTTTTGGAAACCACACCGAAGAATTTCGGCCGCATTGCAGCGCAGAATGCAAAGCAGATGCTTGTGCAGCATATCCGCGAGGCTGAGCGCGGCAGAATGTATTCGGAGTACCAGAGCAAGGAAAACGATGTCATTTTAGGCACAGTACAAAAGAACGAAAAGCGTGGCGTTTTAATTGAGATTGGCTCGACGGAAACGCTGATGCCCCTGCATGAGCAGGCACCGGGCGAGGTCTATCGCCCCGGACAGAAGCTGCTCGTGTATGTAACGGAGGTACGCAATACGCCGAAGGGCGTGCAGATTACGGTGTCGAGAACACATCCCGGCCTTGTGCGGCGCCTGTTTGAGCGTGAGGTGCCGGAAATTGCAAACGGCACGGTCGAAATCAAAAGCGTAGCAAGAGAAGCCGGTTCCAGAAGCAAAATTGCGGTTTGCTCGAATAATCCCAATGTAGACGCCGTGGGTGCCTGTGTAGGCCAGAAGGGCGCACGCGTAGCCGCTGTTCTTCGCAGCCTCGGGGACGAAAAGGTGGATATTGTAAAGTATAGCGAAGAGCCTTCGGTATTTATTACCGAGAGCGTCAGCCCGGCCAAGGTGCTGAAGGTAACCGTTGACAAGGAAAACAATGCTGCCACGGTAGTGGTACCGGAATTCCAGCTTTCGCTGGCGATTGGTAAGGAAGGGCAGAATGCCCGCCTTGCCGCAAAGCTTACCGGCTGGAAGATTGATATTAAAAGCGATAAGGAGACAGGAGAGGTGTTTTAATTGGCAAACAAGCCCAAAGAAACACGCATGTGCATGAGTTGCCGCACCGCTGCGCCCCGGAACGCGATGATTAGGATTGTACGCAAGCCTTCGGGCGAGGTCGTATTGGATGGGGACGGAAGAATAGATGGCCGCGGGGCGTATCTTTGCAAAAACAAGGCCTGCATTGAAAAGGCCATTTTGCAGAAGCGGGTGGAGCGCGCGCTTTCCTGCCGGGTTGCGGAAACCATATATAAACAATTAGGAGAGATATATGCATAAACTGGAAGGCATGATTGGTTTGTGCGTCAAAGCCGGAAAAGTCGTATTTGGAAGTGAGCAATGCGCGATGCGCGCGCGCGGCGGCCGGCTGCCGCTTGTGATTGTGGCGGAGGACGCGTCAGAAAACACAAAAAAACGGATGCAGGATAAATGTCATTCGTTTGGCGTGCCCCTTCTGTTTTTTGGAACGGTCTCTTCCCTCGCAAAAGCGACAGGAAAAGGGAGAGTATCCGCTCTGGGAATTGGCGACAAGGGGTTCGCGGCGGCAATTTTGAAAATTTATGGGGGTGGCGATATTGGCTAAAACAGTAAAGCAGAATAAACCAAAAATTCATTCAATCGCAAAGGATTTGGGGCAGGACAATAAAGCAGTTATCGAGGTGCTGGCACAATATGATATGGGGACGAAGAACCATATGAGCACATTGGTGCCGGCAGAACTCGACATCATTTTCGATTATTATATGCAGGCGTATGATGACGGGACGGACATCACGGAATTTATGACGAAAAAGACACCGGAAGAACCGAAGCCCGCGCCGGCGCCCGTCGAGACCGTGGAAGAAGCGGAGGAAGCCCCGAGCCCGGCGGAAAAGGAACCGAAAAAGAACCGGTATGTCGATACGCGCAGCTCGGTTGTCGATTTAGAAAAAATCGAGCAGAATGAAAAGATTGAAGAAATGGTTGCGCCGGAAATGACGGAGAAGGCGTCCGCCTCCAAGCAAAAGATTAAAAAGGGTGGAAAACGCCAGAAGGGCGCACAGCCGCAGCCGATGCCGGAGCAGCCGAAAAAAGAGAAAAAGGCGGAAAAGAAGGTTGTTAGCGTTCCGGACGAAATTTCCGTTGGCGAATTTGCAGAACGGCTCGGCGAAAGCCCGACAGAGGTTATAAAACGCCTGATGCAGCTTGGTGTTATGGCGTCTGTAAGTCAGACGATTGATTTTGATACCGCCGCACTCATTGGCGAGGATATGAACGCCATCGTCGAAAAGGAAATCATTGTTACGGATGAGGACAGACTCTTTGGGGAAATTGAAGATGATGAGGCTTCTTTAAAGCCGCGCGATCCGGTTGTTGTGGTTATGGGGCATGTTGACCATGGTAAAACTTCCCTTCTCGATGCAATCCGCTCGGCGAATGTTACTGCAACCGAGGCCGGCGGTATTACGCAACATATTGGTGCATACAGCGTGCGGCTCGGCGACAGACGCATTACCTTTTTAGACACACCAGGACACGAAGCGTTTACCGCGATGCGTGCCCGCGGCGCCCAGGTTACAGATGTGGCAATTATCGTAGTTGCAGCGGATGACGGCATTATGCCGCAGACGATTGAGGCACTGGACCATGCAAAGGCCGCCGGTGTCAGCATTGTAATTGCTATCAATAAAATTGATAGAGAAAACGCAAACCCCGACCGCGTGATGCAGGAACTCACCGAGTACGGGCTCATTCCGGAAGAATGGGGCGGTGACACGATTTGTGTCAAGATTTCTGCCAAACAGCGGCAGAACATTGATTCTCTGCTTGAAATGGTGCTTTTAGTGGCGGACATGAAGGAACTGCGTGCCAATCCTGATAAACTTGCACGCGGCACCGTTATCGAAGCGCGGCTTGATAAAGGCCGCGGTCCAGTGGCTACAATGCTGGTACAAAGTGGTACCCTGCATACAGGGGACACAATCGTTTCCGGCACGGCGATGGGCAGAGTCCGCGTGATGCTGGACGATAAAGGCAATCGCTTAAAGGCGGCCGGCCCCTCAACCCCTGTTGAGATTACAGGCCTTAGCGAAGTTTGCGAGGGCGGCGATATGTTCTACGCCGTCAGCGACGAAAAAATGGCAAAAAGCGTTGTGGAAGCCAGACGGCAAAAGGTGCAGGACGAACATAGAAAAGCAACCAACATTGTTTCGCTGGAAGATTTGTTTAGCCAGATTCAGGAAGGCAATGTAAAGGACTTGAATTTGATTGTAAAGGCCGATGTGCGCGGCTCGGTGGAAGCTGTTACGCAGTCCCTCGAAAAAATTTCCAATGACGAGGTGCGCGTGAAGGTTATCCATGGCGCAGTCGGTGCCATTACGGAATCGGATGTTATGCTGGCAACGGCTTCGAATGCCATTATCGTCGGCTTTAATGTCCGGCCGGATTCCGGCGCGAGAAGCGCGGCGGCAATGCACAAGGTCGATATGCGGATGTACCGCGTTATCTATCAGGCCATTGAGGAAATTGAAGCCGCTATGAAAGGCATGCTGGCACCGGAATTTAAAGAGGTTACAATTGGCCATGCAGAAATTCGCCAGACCTTTAAGGTCAGCGGTGTTGGCACAATTGCCGGCTGCTATGTGCAGGACGGAAAGATTCAGCGCGGCTGTATGGTTCGCATAGTGCGTGACGGGATTGTAATTCACGAAGGCGACCTTGCCACGCTCCGCCGCTTTAAGGACGATGTGAAGGAAGTTGCAAGCGGTTATGAATGCGGCATGAGCTTTGAAAAGTTTAATGATATTAAAGAGGGCGATATTGTAGAATGCTCCGTAATGGAAGAAATCGCCCGATAGGAGGCAACCATGGCGGGATACAGACAAAATCGCATTGATGAAGAGGTCCGGCGCGAGTTGGGGGCGGTTCTGCGCACCTTAAAAGATCCGCGTATGGCCGAGGTCGTGAGCGTGGTGCAGGTTGAAGTAACGCGTGATTTGCGCTATGCGACGGCATATATCAGCGTAATGGGCGACGAAAAGGCCGAGGCGGATACGCTCAAAGCGCTCAAAGCTGCAGCGGGCTTTATCCGGCGGGAAATCGGAAACCGGCTTTCCCTGCGCGCTGTGCCGGAATTTATTTTTAAGGCTGACCATTCGATTGCCTATGGCGCGCATATTAATCAGGTGCTGAAGGATGTTATGAAAACCGACGAAGCATAAAGGAGAGGGTGGACGAATGCAGGAAATGATCCGTGCCCTGAAACAGGCAAAAGGAGTAGCCATTTTGCCGCATCTGCATGCGGACGGCGATGCTATCGCTTCGTCTTTGGCGCTTGGAAAGCTTTTTGAATACTGGAATATACCTTTTTCGATTTACACCGAGGAACCGGTGGAGACCAACCTTCAGTTTTTGGGCGGCACTTTTTTGCCGATGCCTGACGCCGTGCCCGTTTTTGATACGGCCATTGCAGTAGACTGTGGCGATGCACTTCGACTCGGCACGCGCACGGCCATTTTCGAGGCGGCGGGCACGAAGCTGGTGATTGACCATCATGCAACGAACGAAGGTTTTGGAGATAAAACGCTTCTTGATGCTGCCGCGTCTGCAACGGCAGAAATTATAGCCGGCATTTTTATGGCTGCAGGCGTGCCGCTCGAAAAGGCGGCGACGCCGCTTTATACCGGCATTTGCACGGATACAGGCGGCTTCCGCTTTTCTAATACAAGTGCCAAAACACACAAAATTGCCGCGGCGCTTATTGAAGCCGGGGCAGAAAGCGCAGAGGTTTGCCATGCTGTGTTTGCCCAGAACCGTCTTGAGAAACTGCAGCTTGAGGCGGCGGTGGTGGCGAAAATGACCATCACACATGACGGCAAAACGGCAATTGCCACGCTGCGGGAATCCGAAATGCAGGCCATCGGCGCGCACGAAGAGGATGCAGGGAATCTTTCCGGCATTTTGCGGAGCATCCGCGGCGTGGAGGCCGGTGTTCTCGTGCGGGAGCGCGACGGCGAAATTAAAGTTTCCATGCGTACCAATCACTTTCTGGATGCAGCCGCCATTTGCAAAACGCTCGGCGGCGGCGGGCATGCTCGGGCGGCCGGTGCCGGCGGGCAAGGCACCGTAGAGGAATGGAAAGAAAAAATGATTGCAATAATAGGGGAGGCCTATGAACGGCATTGTTAATATTTGGAAGCCGAAGGGCATGACCAGCCACGATGTGGTGGCATGTGTTAGAAGAGCGGCTGGGACAAGGCGCGTGGGACACACAGGCACGCTGGATCCTATGGCAGAGGGAGTGCTTCCCATCTGCATCGGCAAGGCCACCCATGCGGTTGATTATATTGTAGCGGCCGAAAAAACATATCTTTGCACGATGCGCCTTGGCGAGACGACCGACACGGAGGACGCAACGGGCACGCTGATAGAAAAAAAGCCGGTTCTTTGCAGCGAGGAAGAGGCGAAGGCCGCGCTTTCTGTGTTTGTTGGCGAGAGAGAGCAGATTCCGCCGATGTATTCTGCAGTACATCATAACGGACAAAGGCTCTATGCGCTGGCGCGGCAGGGAATTACGGTGGAACGAAAGCCCCGACGCGTGACTTTTTTTGCAATCGAGCCGGTAGAATGCACCTTGCCGCAGATGACCTTCCGGGTGCGCTGCTCGAAGGGTGCGTATATCCGCACGCTTTGCAAGGATATCGGTGAATTTTTAGGCTGTGGCGGTCACATGACGGCGCTTTCCCGCGTTGCCTGCGGGGCATTTGTGGCAGAGAATGCGACGACGCTGGATGATTTTATTGCATCGCCGACGGCGCATCTTTTGCCGGTTGAAACTGTTTTTTCGCATCTTGAGCGCATCACAGTAAGCGCAGAAGATGCGCGTCGGATTCAGAATGGCGCACAAATCCTGCATCCCAAAAAGGATGCGAGACGATATATTATATTTGGGCCGGATGATACGCTGCTTTGCCTTTCCGAAGGCGTCCTGTGCGGCGACAGATGGCTTCTTCGGATGCTGACAAGCTTTTATTAAAGGAGAGACGAATGGGCAGAGCAGTTGCGCTGGGAAATTTCGACGGTGTGCATATCGCACATGCGGCCCTTATACAGAATATGGCGGCGTATGCAAAAGAGCATAGTCTTGAAAGCCTTGCGTATATCCTCGAGCCGCATCCGCGGCGCGTTTTGAATCCCGATGCGCCCGTTCCTCTTTTAATGCCGGCTTCGCTGAAGGAAAAACGGGTCCGTGCGGCTGGGGCAGACCGGGTGCTTTTCGAGCGGCGCGGCATGGAAATTTTGTCCCTTTCGCCGGAAGAATTTGTAGACCGGATTCTCGTACAAGAGCTGGGTGCCGCGTTTGTAACGGCCGGTTTTAATTATCGGTTCGGAAAGGGTGCAGCGGGGGATGCGACGCTTTTATCTGCGCTTTGCTCCGCACGCGGCATCACCTGCCACATTTTAGCCCCCATGGAACACGGCGGCGCTCCGATTTCGAGCACAAGAATGCGGCATCTTTTAGAGATGGGCGAAATTGAGGCCTTTAACGCGATGAGCTTTGCCCCGTACACAATTTTGGGGCAGGTGCAGAAAGGGAAACAGCTTGGGAAAACGCTCGGTTTTCCCACCTTGAATCTGGAAATGGACGCCGAACTGCTTTTGCCGAAAAAGGGCGTATACATAAGCCAGACGAAGATAGACGAAAAGAGATACCCGGGTGTTACGAATCTGGGACAAAATCCAACGGTGGAGAAGGCGCGTCCAAGAGCGGAGACCTATCTGTTCGGATTCGCGGAGGAGGCGTACGGCAAAACCGCGGCGGTCGAGCTTCTTGCCTTTTTGCGGCCAGAGCAGAAGTTTAAAGATGTTTCAGCCCTTTGCATGCAGATGCAAAAGGATACAGAGATAGCAAAACGATATTTTGAAAGGAAAGATCAGGATGCAGCGGACACTTATTAAAACCCTTTACCGGGAGAACAAAACTTTACAAGAGGTTGTAATTGCAGGATGGGCACGCTCGGTGCGTGTTTCTAAAAATTTTGGTTTCATTTCCTTAAACGATGGTAGCTGTTTTGAACCGGTACAGATTGTTTTCGACGAAAAGACAGAGGGCTTTGCGATGGCGGCGAAGCTGAATGTGGGCGCGGCAATTTCCGTCCGTGGCAAAGTGGTGCAAACGCCGGAAGCGAAGCAGCCCTTTGAAATTCACGCAGAGGAGATTGTTTTGGAGGGAGCGTCTACGCCGGATTATCCTCTACAGAAAAAAAGACACAGCTTTGAATATTTGCGTACGATTGCGCATCTGCGCCCCCGTACCAATACCTATTCGGCTGTTTTCCGCATCCGCTCGCTGTGTGCGTTCGCCATTCATAAGTTTTTCCAGGAAAATGATTTTGTGTATGTACATACGCCCATCATCACGGGAAGCGATTGCGAGGGTGCAGGCGAGATGTTCCGCGTGACAACGATGGAACCTGGAGAAACCGATTTCGAAAAGGACTTTTTCGGCAAGCCCACTTCGCTGACCGTAAGTGGCCAGCTCAATGCCGAAGCGCTTGCAATGGCGTACGGCAAGGTGTACACCTTCGGACCGACCTTCCGCGCAGAAAATTCCAACACGCCGCGCCATGCGGCGGAGTTCTGGATGATTGAGCCGGAAATTGCATTTGCTTCTCTTGCAGACGATATGGAGCTTGCAGAGGCGATGGTCAAGTATATCATCCGCTATGTTCTGGAAAACGCACCGCAGGATTTGGCGTTTTTAAATCAGTTTGTCGATACAGGGCTTATTGAGAGGCTCGAGGCCGTTGCCAGCGCTTCGTTCGCGCGCGTGACCTATACCGAGGCGATTTCTCTTCTGGAAAAGGCTGAGGAGTCGTTCCAATATCCGGTGCACTGGGGCGCGGACCTGCAGACGGAGCACGAGCGGTACTTGTCGGAAAAGGTCTTCGGCAGACCGGTGTTTGTAACCGACTATCCGAAGGAAATCAAGGCCTTCTATATGCGGCAGAATGATGACGGTAAAACCGTTGCCGCAATGGACCTTCTGGTTCCGGGCGTTGGCGAGCTGATTGGCGGCAGCCAGAGAGAGGAACGAGAAGAACGCCTTGCCGCCCGTATCCGGGAAATGGGCATGGAAGAAAGCGATTACAGCTGGTACATGGACCTTCGCCGCTTCGGCGGCACGAAGCATGCGGGCTTTGGGCTTGGATTTGAGCGCATGGTCATGTATGTAACCGGCATGAGCAATATCCGGGATGTCCTTCCCTTCCCGCGTACGGCAGGAACGGCAGAGTTTTAATAGGGAGGTTTCTTCGTTATGAAACAGAATGTGCTTTCGGTTATTCTGCCGGCAGCCGTCATTTTTCTCGCTTTTCAGATGGGCGGCGTCCGGATCGGTCTTTTGGTAGTTGTTGTATATTTTGTGTTAGCTTTCTTTCTGAAACGGCCGGATTTCTTGATGATACGGGGCGGGAAAATGTATAAAACCTCGCCGGAAAAAGCACTGGACATCATGGAAAAAGCCTTGCGCACAAAGCGCCTTCGGGTAGAATATATCCTATATTATGGATTTGTTTGTTTAAAGGCAGGCGACACAGAGCGAGCCGAGCGGGTTCTGGATGCAGCCGCGCATAAAAAAATGAGCCCGGAAACGCAGGTGCGTGCTACTGTTAACCGCGCCCTTCTCTACTGGCAGAAAGGCGATATAGAAAAAGCAATTTCTATTCTAGAAAAACAACTGAAGGAAGGCAAAGACCGTGCCGTGTACGGAACGCTCGGCCAGCTTCTTCTCTTAAACGGCCAACTCCAGCGAGCGATGGAGGTGAACCGGGATGCGTACGCCTTCGATAAGTATGACGAGGCTATTTGCGACAACCTGGCGCTGAACTACCGCCTTTGCGGCGACCTTGACAGCAGCTGGAATCTCTATAAGGAACTGACAGGGAAAAAGCTTGGCGTACCGGTGCCGTATTACAATTGTGGGGAAACGCTTTATGCAATGGGTCAAAAAGAGGAAGCGGTCAGCATGATGGAGCGGGCGCTTTCCTATCCGTTCTCAAAACTTGCGGTGGTCAGCCGGGAGGAAATTAAAGCGCGCATTGCGGCAATTGAAGAGGAATTCTAAAAAAAATTCCGGAAAAAATAAAAAAATGTTGACAAAAGCAAAAAGTTGTGATATACTAGCTTTGCTTCTCAAAAGAAGTCTTTTTTTATGTGGGAGGTGTAACATATGAGAGTAAAAATTACTTTGGCATGCTCTGAATGCAAGCAGCGCAATTACGACACAATGAAGAACAAGAAGAACACACCGGATCGTATTGAAATGAATAAGTATTGCAGATTTTGCAAGAAGCATACCGCACATAAGGAAACGAAATAAGTTCCCCACGGAGGTATTAGTTAGGTATGAAAAAGTTTTTTTCCAAAATTGGGAAGTTCTTCAAAGATTTGAAGGCAGAGGTCAAAAAAGTAATCTGGCCAACAAAAAAGCAGCTTGTGAATAACACGATGATTGTCATTCTGGCTATTTTGGTTATCGGCGCCGGCATCTGGATTCTGGATGCTTTGTTCTCTTGGGGCTTTCAGGCTCTGATGGGATAACCCTATTTTTCTGAATAAGGAGGGAGTGCTCTTTTTAGAGCGCACGGGTAACTATGGCCGGAAATGCAAAATGGTATGTAGTCCACACCTATTCGGGCTACGAAAATAAGGTAAAGGCAAATATAGAAAAAACAGTAGAAAACCGTGGTATGCAAGAACTGTTTCATGACATCCGCGTTCCGATGGAAGAGGTTGTGGAGCAGAAGGAGGACGGCGAAAAGAAGGTCGTTTCCCGCAAGGTATATCCGGGCTATGTTTTCATTAAAATGGTGATGACCGATGAAAGCTGGTATGTTGTGCGTAATACGCGCGGCTGTACCGGGTTTGTCGGCCCCGGCTCCAAGGCCGTTCCGCTTTCTGATGCGGAAGTGGAGGCTATGGGCGTTGAGGCGCAGGTTGTCAAGTTTGACATGGAAGTGGGCGACAATGTCCGCGTGACGGACGGCCCGCTGGAAGGCTTTGTCGGCGTAATCGAGGAAATCAACATGGAAAAGCGCAAGCTTCGCGTGTGCGTTTCGATGTTCAGCCGCGAAACCCCTGTCGAATTGGAGTTTCACCAGGTAGAAGCGTTGTCATAATAAGCCGCTTTGGCTTTTTATGGTGGGAGGAGGCATACGGTGTATGCGTCCGCCAGATACCACGATATTAGGAGGAAAGAAAAATGGCACAGAAAATTATGGGCTACATTAAACTGCAGATTCCCGCAGGAAAAGCTACGCCCGCACCCCCGGTAGGTCCCGCACTTGGTCAGTATGGTGTCAACATCGTACAGTTCACCAAGGAATTTAACGAGAAAACAGCAAAGGACGCAGGTCTCATCATCCCGGTTGTTATCACCGTGTATGCAGACAGATCGTTTACATTCATCACGAAAACGCCTCCGGCAGCAGTTCTCTTGAAGAAAGCATGTAAGATTGAAAGCGGCTCCGGCGTTCCGAACAAGACGAAGGTGGCTACAGTTAAGAAGAGCCAGCTTAAGGAAATTGCCGAGCTGAAGATGCCGGATTTAAACGCTGCAAGCGTAGAAGCTGCTATGAGCATGATTGCTGGTACGGCACGCAGCATGGGTATTGTTGTAGAAGAAGATTAAGTGGGAGGAAATATTCCGCGTAACCACAAGGAGGTATATTCGTGAAAAGAGGAAAGAATTATCAGGAAAGCGCAAAGCTGATTGAGCAGGGAAAGCTCTATGATATAGACGAAGCTTTTGACCTTGTAGTAAAGAGCGCAAAAGCAAAGTTCGATGAAACTGTCGAAGCCCACATCAAGCTGGGTGTTGACTCTCGTCATGCAGACCAGCAGGTTCGTGGCGCAGTTGTTCTGCCGCATGGTACCGGTAAAACGGTTCGCGTTTTAGTATTTGCTAAGGGCGACAAGGTGGCAGAGGCAGAAGCGGCAGGTGCAGATTTTGCAGGCGGCGATGAGCTCGTGCAGAAGATTCAGAGCGAAAACTGGTTCGATTTCGATGTTGTTATCGCAACTCCGGATATGATGGGTGTTGTAGGTCGCATCGGTCGTGTGCTCGGTCCGAAGGGTCTCATGCCGAACCCGAAGGCTGGCACAGTTACCATGGATATTGCAAAGGCAATTGCCGACATCAAGGCTGGTAAGATTGAGTATCGTCTTGACAAGACGAATATCATTCACTGCCCCATCGGCAAGGCTTCCTTCGGCAAGGAGAAACTTGCAGAAAACTTTAAGACACTTATGGGCGCAGTTGTAAAGGCAAAGCCGTCCGCCGCAAAGGGTCAGTACCTGCGCAGCGTGGCAATTGCTTCCACGATGGGTCCTGGTATCAAGATTAATTCCGCAAAAGTAGGCGAATAAGATTCGCCCCAAAACTAAATTTGTCCGTCCGCAGACAGCAGGCCGCATTTTTGCGTAAGTCCCGCCGAGGAAAGGAAATCGTTAAAAAACACGGTTCTCTGTCTGCATTTGGATAGAGAACCTTTTTTATACAGGAGGTGAAAAATATGCCAAGCGCAAAAGTTCTGGAGGAAAAGAAAGGCGTTGTTGCAGATCTTGCTGAAAAAATGCGAGGCGCAGCAGCAGGTGTAATTGTTGACTACCGCGGTCTGACCGTAGAGGAAGATACAAAGCTTCGTAACAAACTGAGAGAAGCTGGCGTATACTACAAGGTTGTAAAGAATACGCTGACTCGTTTTGCGGCCAACGAAATTGGCTACACGGAGCTGGATCCGGTTTTAAACGGACCTACAGCAATTGCACTGAGCGATGATCCGGTAGCACCGGCAAAGGTTTTAGCGGATTTCGCAAAGGAAAACCCCAATCTGGAAATCAAAGCAGGCTTTTTGGATGGCAATGTAATTTCTCTTGAAGAAATTTCTCGTCTTGCATCCACACCCTCTCGCGAAGTTCTTCTCGCGAAGATTCTGGGCAGCCTCAATGCTCCGATTTCCCAGTTGGCACGCACATTGCAGGCTCTCGTCGATGGTGGCGTAGAACCGGCTGACGCAGCTGGCGCAAAGGAAGCAGAAGCTGCTCCCGCTGCTGAAGAAGCAGCACCGGCCGCTGAAGAAGCCCCGGCAGTTGAAGAAGCTCCCGCCGCAGAAGAAGCTGCACCGGTAGAGGAAACTGCAGAAGAAGCGACCGAAACACCCGCAGAATAAGCGGAATTTAAAAAGAAAAGAAAAAATCAAGGAGGATTT
>JAZSDW010000068.1:0-4820 GCA_045531355.1 Clostridia bacterium
AATAATCTTGCTTCGTATGAATATAGGCCAGTGGTGGATTCACGTTCTTTTAGGAACTGCTTGCGGATTGGTGTTTTCGGTGTTAGCGGCAGTAATTTCAAAGAAAGTAAAATTTTTGAATTTCTTCTTTTTTCCTGCTAAGGCATTATCTTGTGCTTCTTGCAAATGACGGCAGTATATATCCGCTTGCGGATGGCGCCCCTGTTTTCGGGAAAACGAACGGGGATAATCCGCCGATTGAAAACATATTCCTTTCTGATTGGGGCTCCGTGCTCAACTACCAACGGGCATATCACGCTTCCGACTTTTCCCAAAGCAGCCCCAATGAACCTTGTGACGGAATACTGAATGTAAGGATTAATCTTATCACAAGAGAATGTGAAAACGAGTTTAAAGCAGCGTAGCGCTGAACCTGCTTCCGTTCTATTTTGTACGATTCATCTTTGTTATTGAATTTTATGTGATACTAAGTGGTTTTTGTCAAATTTTATTTGATTTTTTTTGAATTTGTGGTATAATATAGTCATATTTGATAAAAAGGAGGCTTGCAAATGGAAAAACTTAGCAAAAAATATGGTTTATTGACTGCTATTTGTATGGTGGTAGGAACGGTAATTGGCTCTGGTGTCTTTTTTAAGGCGCAAAATGTTCTTGCCGCAACAGGGGGTAGTATGCCTATTGGCATTGCAGCCTGGATTATCACAGGTATGTTGATGATAATTTGTTCTGCACAGTTTGCTGTTATGGCTACAAAATATGAAAAGGTAAGTGGCGTTGTTGACTATGCAGAGGCTACATGCGGCAAAAGCTATGCGTACTATCTTGCATGGTTTATGGTGAATGTTTACTATCCCGGGATGACATCTGTTCTTGCATGGGTTTCGGCAAGATATTTAGGTGTTCTTTTCGGATGGAGCATGACCGGGCCTGAAGTTATGGCTGTAGCAGGGTTTTTCCTCATCGCGTCATACACAATGAACGCTCTTTCTCCTAAGCTTGCGGGCAGGTTTCAGATTAGTGCAACAGTTATCAAATTGATTCCTATCGTTTTAATGGCCATTATTGGAACCGTCGCAGGCTTTGCGAACGGAACACTTGTCAATAACTTCACAACGGTCGTTTCAGAAAGTGTTGGAGGGACTGCAAGCAGTGGACTTTTTGCGGCGGTTGTTGCTACAGTTTTTGCTTACGAAGGATGGATTGTTGCGACATCTATTAATGCAGAACTAAAGAATCCGAAGAAAAATCTTCCGCTTGCACTTATTATTGGTTCTTTGATTGTTGTTAGTGCATATGTCTTGTACTTTATTGGTGTTGCGGGCGGTGCCAGTAATGCTGTTCTTATCAGAGAGGGCGCAACAACTGCATTTATCAATATTTTTGGCGGTGTTGGAGGGACGCTGCTTAACATCTGCATCATTGTTTCCTGCCTTGGGACATTGAACGGGCTCATGGTTGGTGCAACGCGTGGCATGTATGCAATAGCAGCCCGCGGTGACGGCCCCATGCCGCAGACATTTTCTCAGATTGATAAGGCAACCAATATGACAACCAACTCATCCGTATGGGGATTGTTTATATGTGGCTTATGGCTTGTATATTTCTATGGCGCAAATCTTACAGACGGTTGGTTTGGTGTATTTAACTTTGATTCGTCGGAACTTCCCATTGTCACAATTTATGCGATGTATATCCCTATTTTCATTGCTTGGATGAAAAAAGAAAAGCAAGAAAGCGTGTTTAACAGATACATTCTTCCTGCCGTTGCATTACTTGCATGCTTATTCATGGTGTTCGCGGCAGTTTACGCGCATGGTATTACACCTTACTTATCCGCAAAAGCGAACGGCACATTTTCGTTCCCCGTATTATTCTATCTGATCATTTTTGCAGTCATTATGATATTGGGTGCGATTTTTAAAAAGTCGAAAGACCAAATGGATAAATAAACAAAACCAAAAGTTCCTTCTCGAGGAAACGAGGGGGAACTTTTATATAGAATGATAGTTTGCGGTCGTGTCGGTTTTTGCATGGCTTGCTACAACACTTTCATCCAAAAGGGCATCCGGAGCATGCAGCCTTTATCAGGCAGGACAGAAAACATAAGAAATATGGAGGAGCTTTATGAATAAGTATGTCGGACATACACAGCAGACCTTAGGCGTTGAAGAAATGCGGCTTTCCGGCGGCAGGGGCGATGGAATGAGAATGCTATATGTCAGAAACGGAAAAGGTCTCGAGTTTTGGGTGTCGGTTGACAGATGCGCAGATATTTCCCGGCTTTCATTTAAAGGAGATAATTTTGGTTATTTTTCCCCTTGCGGGTATGTTGCGCCGGCGTATTATGACGCGAGCGGGCTGGGATTTTTAAAATCATTCACAGCGGGATTTTTTACGACATGCGGTCTTACAGCGGTCGGTTCTCCTTGCGAGGACGACGGGGAAGCGCTTCCGCTGCATGGTACAATTTCAAACACCCCTTGCGAAAATATTGCACATTGGATTTCGGAGGATGGTATTCATATTAAAGCGCTGGTGCGGGAGGCGAGAATCTTTTCGCATAAGTTAATTTTAGAAAGAGAATATACCGTTTCGCTGGATAAAAATGAAATTACACTTCGGGATACAATTCAGAATATTGGCGATACCGTCAGCCCGCTGCAAATTCTTTACCATTGCAATATGGGCTATCCGCTTCTCGATGAGAATACCCGGATTTCTGTTCCCTCAACGAAAGTGGTGCGCAGAACGGATGGAGCGGCCGTAGAGCGCGATACTTGTCTTAAGGTTGAAAAGCCGCAAAACGGCTACGAGGAAGCGTGCTTTTACCATACGCTTTGCGGGAACGCAGAGATTTCTGTTCATAACCCCAATATTGGGAAGGGGCTCAAACTATCCTATAACGCAGATGTGCTAAAATATTTTACGCAATGGAAAATGATGGGGGAATACGATTATGTTATGGGGCTTGAACCGGGGAATTGCACGCCCGACGGCCGGGATGTGATGCGTGAAAAAGGCATTTTGGAATTTTTAAACCCCGGCGAAAAGAAAACATTTCAGGTAAGGTTTGAAGCTTACGAAGCGTAGAAAAAGTTGGCAAACCCATGTGGTATAATTATAAAATGGAGAGAAAAAATGAAGAAGAAATTTTGTATGATGATGGCAATCCTAATGGTGCTCGCCTGTGTGGCGGGATGCAAAGGCGGAACAACAGAAACTGCGATGCCCGCCGGCGAGGATACGACGGCAAATGCAGGCGGAGCCGAAGAAAATATTGATTACGATTCGATATATGATTCCGTTTTGGAAGAATACTATTATATGATAAAATATGCAAACAATCAGAGCGAGGTAAAGGATGGATTTATGGGCGTTGTTGAAGCAGCACAGGCGTTTGAATCGGAAGCGCTCCATGAAATTGGATATCTGCTTTCGGACATCAATAGCGACGGCGTTAAAGAGCTTCTTATTGGCATATCCGACGAAACTGAAGGGGTATATGTTAAAAACGACCTTTACGCACTCTACACAGTTTTGAACAATTCGCCGCGGCTGGTGGCGGAGGGCAGAAGCCGCAGCTGGCATTCGCTGATAGACGGCGGCAAGCTTTTCCATTTTGGGTCCAATGGCGCCGCGTACCGCATATTTGGAGAATACAGTCTCGGAAACGAAGCGAACCTTATTCCGATTGATTTTTATTTCTCGTATGACAAAGACGGCTCTTATGAGAATATCGGGTATTTCCATAACACAACCGCAATTTATGAGATGGCGCAGGCGGAAGAGCTGCATATAAGTCAGGAAGAATTCGAGGGGCTTGAAGATGCGCTGGCGAAAAGAACTGTCAAACTTACCTTCACACCGTTTGCAAGCTTTACGCCGGCAGGGGACGGCGCTGAAATTTTTAATGCCGATACGACAGGGGACCCCCTCTTTATGACAATAAACGGCAACTGGAGCACCATTATGGAGACGCCGGAAGAAGACTGGGTGCTTGCGCTTGACCTTTATTCCGACGGTTCTGCGGCATACAAAGTTGGATATTATGAAAGTGAATTCGTTGTGTATTACCGCGGGAAATGGAGCCCGTCTTCCGGCAAAACTGCCATTACGCTCGATATGAACGACGAATACGGAAGCGGTCCTTTTAAAGGCGAATTTTTGTGGAATGTAAATCGCGGTGTGCTTACGCTTATGCACAAGAGCGGCGATCCACTTCTCTACGGCATGGAAGGAAAGAGCGTAACTTTTACCAGAAAATAATTCACATCCATTATTTTTGTTCTTTAGTTCCATTTTTTTGGCAAAAGTCTTTACAAAAAAACGAAGATAGTGTATAATGGGAAAAAAGCTTGTTATGGAGTGTGATAATATGAAACTGATCATTAAGGAAAACTATACAGAAATGAGCGCATGGGCGGCACAGCATATTGCAGATGCCATTAACAATCACAAGGAAAACCGTCCTTTTATTCTCGGGCTGCCTACCGGATCTTCCCCGATTGGCGTTTATAAAAAGCTGATTGAAATGAACAAGGCCGGCCTTGTCACCTTTAAAAATGTTGTGACTTTTAATATGGACGAATATGTAGGCCTTCCGAAAGAGCATGATCAGAGCTATTGGTATTTCATGCACGATAATTTCTTTAATCATATTGATATTCCGGCAGAAAACATCAATATTCTGGACGGTATGGCGGCCGATCTTGACGCAGAATGCCAGAAGTACGAAGAAAAAATTGCTTCCCATGGTGGCATTGACCTGTTTTTGGGCGGCAGCGGTGTGGATGGACATATCGCTTTCAATGAACCGTTTA
>JAZSDW010000020.1:0-28562 GCA_045531355.1 Clostridia bacterium
CAAGCATTTTTCAAAAAAATTTTTTATTATTTCCGCCGAGACGCTTCTTTTTTCCTTTTCCAAGGGCAAAGAACACAGGTAAGTCGTATAAAAAATCTCTTTTTTTGCCATACTACCCGTAATGGAGGTGGTGAAATTGAAAACATGGCGTTCCCTTTTTAACCCCGCACATCCCCGACAGGATGCGCCGGGAATTGATGCGGTTTCCTACGCCCAAACCCCTATCGGGAAGCATATAGATGCCAGCCTTCTGATTATAAAAGAAATTTTTGGCCCTTCAAAGGATATTATCTACCGTCCCTTTTATTTCGGGCAAAGCCGGACGAAGGCCGTCATGATTTGCATTGACGGGCTTGTGCAGGCAGACCGGCTGGCGCTGGAAATCATAAAGCCGCTGATGTATGGCGGGCTTATCAACGAAAAATCCAAACCCCGCTCGGTCGAGGAGGTTGCCGAAAAATTTATGACGGCCGGCGAAAGCAAGGTCTCCAAAACCTATGGGGACCTCGCCGCCGGTGTTTTAATGGGTGAAGCGGCCGTTCTTTTTGAGGGGCTCCCGAATGCGCTGCTCATGGAAGTCAAAGGCTTCCCGCACCGTAGTGTTGAGGATCCGCAGACGGAATCCGTACTCCGTGGGCCGCGGGAAGGCTTTGTGGAAAATATGCGTACCAACACGGCCCTACTCCGCCGTAGAATCAAAAGCCCTTTCTTTGCAATGGAAATGCTGGTGCTCGGCGAAAAAACGAATACCCCGATAACGCTTGCCTATCTGCGGAATGTGGCAGATGAGGCGCTGATTGCCGATATTAAGAAGCGCCTTTCCTCGATTCATACCGATGCCATTTTAGACTCGGGCTATGTAGAGCAGTACATTGCCGACGGCGGCAGCCCTTTCTTTTCCACTATCGCAAGCTCTGAAAAACCCGATGCCGTGGCGGGGAAGCTTCTGGAAGGACGCGTGGCCATTATCGTGGACGGTTCGCCGTATGTGCTGACCGTTCCCACTTTTTTCGTGGAAAATTTTCAAACAACAGAAGATTATTACATTTCCCCGCTCTTTGCCTCCTCGCTTCGTCTTATCCGTCTGTCGGCCTTTTTAATCAGTATTCTCGCCCTCCCGATTTATGTGGCGCTGACCACTTTTCATCAGGAGCTGATCCCGACCGAGCTCCTTCTTTCGATGTCTGCCGCAAAAGGCAATACGCCGTTTCCCACCGTCATTGAAGCGCTCCTTATGATTGTTGTGTTTGAAATCCTGAAGGAAGCGGGTATTCGTCTGCCGCGTCCGGCAGGACAGGCGGTAAGTATGGTGGGCGCCATTATCATCGGTGAAACGGCCGTTTCGGCAGGCCTTATCGGCGCGCCAATGGTTATTGCCGTTGCAACCACCGCCGTTTCCGCTTTTGCGGCGCCCGCACTCGCAAACGCCTCTATGATTCTCCGTCTTCTTTTTCTTCTGCTTGCAGGAACGCTTGGCGGTCTGGGCCTTTCGCTTGGTATGCTTCTCCTTTTGTTTCATCTCGGGAGCCTCGAGTCTTTCGGCGTCCCCTATCTCTCGCCCGTCGTTCCCTTTCATCTTACCGACAACAAAGATGCCTTTCTTCGGTTTCCGCTCCGGAGGCTTCTTACCCGCCCCAGCGGGCTTGCAAGCCGGAATCCCCAAAGACAAAAGCCACGGCACTGAAAGGAGTTTCTATGAAAAAACTACTTGCGCTTTGCACACTCCTCTCTGTCCTAACTCTCCCCGGCTGCTGGGACCGCCGGGAGATTGGAAAAATTGCCATTGTCATGGGCTTTGGCATCGACAAGGGCGAGAAGGAAGATGAAATTGACATCACGGCGCAGATTGCCAATACGAATACCATCGCCACCAGCGAAAAGAGCGGCGGCGGCGGTGGAGAGAAGAAGCCTTACCTGAACCTCTCCTCCCGTGGGGAATATGTGTTTCCCTCCATTCGTGCCTCGGTCACAAAATCCGGTGCACGGCTTTACATGGCGCACAACTATGTGGTTCTCTTCGGGGAGGATATTGCAAGACGCGGGGTCGGAAATTATATGGACTTTTTCCTGCGCGACCATGAGCTCCGGCTGGATATGCACCTTTTGGTTGCCCGCGGACGAGCCGAGGATGTCCTCGATGTAGATGCCGGGTTTCAAAGCATTCCGGCACTGCACATCAATGACCTCATCCGCGCACAACAACAGCTTTCGACCGGTATGACCGTAACCATTCTGGATTTTATGAACCGCCTTGCCGAAAACCGCTCTGCCCCGCTTCTTCCCATGATCGAAATTGACAGTGCGCGCGGAAACGATGTGCTCCGCATGACCGGTACCGCCGTTTTTGATAAAGATAAAATGGTTGGAACGCTTTCCGAAACCGAAACGCGCGGCTTTCTGTGGTGCGCGGACGCCGTGGGACAGGCAGTGGTTGTGGCGCATCCCGGAAACGATAGCGTGGGTATTGAGGTCACCCATGCGTCGGGCAGTATTGCGGCAGACTGCGCAGAAAACGGCGAAGTGACGATGGTGCTCCGTGTTCGCGCAGAGGGCTCGCTCGGCAGTCAGCGCGGCAATGAAAATTACACCGAGAAAGAATACACAGACGAACTTCTCCGCGCTTTTGCTGCAGAAATCGAAGGAGAAATCCGTGCTTGTCTTGACAAGGCAAAGCTTCTAAAGCGAGATATTTTCGGTTTCTCCGATGTGCTTTACCGCCACCACCCGGCACGCTGGGAGGAAATGAAAGATGCCCCTTTTTATGACCTTCCGGTGCGTATAGAGATTGAAACAAAGCTGGATACCTCCGGCCGCATTGGTGGCCCGATGAAATAATCCCTTTATGAAAGGAGCGCCTATGTTTTCCACCCGCCAGCTCGCCTTCGGTATCGCGACATTTATCGGTGGCTCGTCCCTATTTACCATTTTTATCACGCAGATTACCTTTCAGGATTCCTGGTTTTCCGTTTTGCTTTCGCTGCTTTTAAGCCTTGCCGTTTTCTGGATTTACGCGTGCCTTATGCACCGTTTTCCGCAGCGCGGTCTTCTGGAAATGCACCTCGCCGTATACGGAAAAGCGCTTGGCCGCGTAATGAACTTTGCCTACACGCTTTTCTGTGTCTGCGCTACCGCCTTGAGTCTCCGGAATTTAGGTGACTTTTTTACCGGTTACATTATGACGGAAATGCCGCTTTGGTTTATGCTGTTCGCCGTTTCGCTTACCTGTGCCTTAACTGCGCTCGGCGGAATCCGGTCTATCTTACGCACAGCCTTCCCCTTTTTTGTGTTTCTGCTGGTTGCACTCCTGACAAATTCGCTTTTGCTCTTGCCGAATATGAGCACTTATAATTTTTTGCCTATGTTCCGTCTTGGATGGAAAGCATACGCGCACGCCGGCTTCGTTTTAGCCGGTGCGCCGTTTTGCGAAAGCATGGTCTTTCTGATTCTTCTCCCCTATGCAGCACCGGATGTAAACCCACGCAAAAGCTTTTTTACAGGTCTTCTTCTGGGAAGCTTATTTTTCCTCATTACGATGTGCCGGGATATCGCGTCTTTGGGAACGGCACTTACCTTTCTTGCCGAGCCCACCTATGAATCCGTTCGCCTCATAAACCTTATGGATGTTTTTTCGCGGCTCGAAATTCTATTCGCCTTCTCGCTGATTATCATGCGTGTTTTTAAGCTCAGTATTCTCTTTTGCGCTACGCTTCGCGGCATAGAGGATACCACCGGACGGCCGCCGTTTAGAAAAGGACTTTGGCTTTTTGGTATTGCCATCGTGACTACAGCACTTTCCTTTTATGCCTTCCGCAGCGGGATTGCGCTTCCCGAATGGTTTCGGTCCGTCGGCGCCTGGTTTTTTGTGCTTTTCGAAATGGCGTTTCCGCTTCTCACGCTCCTCGTCAGCCTTCTCCGTGGCGTAAGGCAAAAAAATTCATAAATAGCAGTTGTTTTTTGCCGGCATGTGTGCTATACTGATAGAGAGTAGATTCCAAAATTTTGCATTTGAAAAAAGGAGCTGTCTCCATGAAAGAAGCAACACATAAAACAAGCATTGGCGGGCAAGCGCTGATTGAAGGCGTTATGATGCGCGGCCCGGAGACGACGGCAATGGCCGTCCGGAATCCCGAAGGCGAAATTGTTCTGGAAACATGGCCCACCGGCGGTAAGGACCGCGCTAAATTTTTTAAGCTCCCTTTTATCCGTGGTATTTTTAATATGATTGACTCTTTAACATGCGGCTATAAGTGCCTGATGCGTTCGGCCGAAATCGCAGGGCTTGAGGACCCGGAAGAAGAAAAAAAGAGCATCGGAACAACGCTTCTTATGTATGTAAGCGTTGTATTTGCGCTCTTTCTTTCCGTTGGCCTTTTTGTATATCTTCCCTCGCTTTTATTCCGCCTTCTGGCAGAATATGTGCCAGCAATTGACACCCGCTTTTTCCGCGGTGTTTTTGAAGGACTCCTTCGTATTATTCTTTTTGTAGGGTATATGACGGCGATGCTCCTTATGAAGGACATTCGCCGCACCTATATGTATCACGGTGCTGAGCATAAAACCATTTTCTGTTATGAAGCCGGTCTTCCCCTTACGGTGGAAAATGTCCGGAAAATGCGCCGTTTCCATCCGCGGTGCGGCACCTCATTTATGATTCTGGTCCTGCTTGTGGGTATTGTGGTCTCGATGTTTATTACCGCCAAGGCACCATTGCTGCGGACAGGAATTAAACTTTTAACCCTGCCGGTTGTTGTCGGCATCGGGTATGAACTTATTAAATTTGCCGGGCGTCATGACACATGGCTTACACGCGTCATCTCCGCCCCCGGTGTTCTACTCCAGCACATTACCACTTTAGAGCCGGATGATGACCAGATTGCCTGCGCCATCCGGGCGATGGAGGAAACGCTGACCGGCAATCCGGAGGATGACAAATGGTAATCCGTTCGCTTTTACAAACTGCCGCTCTTTCGCATCTGGATGCAGAGGTGCTTCTGGCGCATGTACTGGGAATTGACCGCGCACAGCTTTTGTTTCGGTATGGTGAGGCCGCTACGCCCGAGGTTGTGGCGGCCTTTTCTTCTCTCGCCGAAAAGTGCCGTGCCGGCTGTCCGGTGGCATATCTTGTCGGCGAGCGGGAATTTTACGGGCTTCCCTTTTTTGTTACGCCCGATACGCTGATCCCCCGTCCCGACACAGAACTTTTAGTGGATTGGGCGCTTCCCTATGCGAAAGGCGCCCGTCTTTTGGACCTCTGCTGCGGCACGGGCTGCATCGGTCTTTCCATCGCCGCACAGGAAAAGCCCCTGTCGCTTACGCTCGCGGATATTTCGCCCGCTGCGCTCGCAGTTGCCCTAGAAAATGCAGCGCGTCTCCATGTGGAGGCCGATTTTCTGCAGCTCGATATTTTAAAGGAACCGCTCGCAGGAGAATATGACTGCATCGTGTCGAATCCGCCGTACATTGAAGACGCCGTCATCGAATCGCTTTCTCCTTCGGTGCGCGATTTTGAACCGAGGCTTGCGCTTTCTGGCGGTGCGGACGGGCTGCGGTTCTATCCCGTTTTAATTGAAAAAGCTTATCATGCCCTCGCTTTCGGCGGCCGCCTTTGCATTGAAATCGGCTACAAGCAGGGCGATACCGTCAAAGAGCTGATGGCGCCTTTCTTTACGGAGGTCACAGTACAAAAAGACCTTGCCGGAAATCCGCGTATGGTAACAGGGAGAAAAAAGCCCTGAAAATTTGACAAAACAAAAAAGATGTGATATACTAGCGCCGTAGGTGGTGCAGTATCCTAGTCAGGATGCCGATTCCCAAGACGGGCCTAAAAATCCGTAGAAGGGCATATCGATGAAGTTCCTGGTGTTGGCTTTCGACGCCCAGTCGGGGGTCGATGCTGGGGGTTAAGGTTTAGGGGCGATTCGCAATGGCATGCGAGCGTTGACCCCTTTTCCGTGGAGACCTGCGTGCGTGCTCCTCCCTCTGCTCGGCACTTTTGCCGACGGAATGGTGTACGGCGCAGGAGTAAACCTGCCTTGCGGTACCTTTTGGCGCTGTGGGCAGAGTAGCCTGCCTTGCGTGGATATGAAGGATAACGGTTCAGGCATGGCTTCTTTGGCCAATGAAGCTGTGATATTGCTGTTTGAAATCCTGTCTGCAAAAAAGGCTAAGAATCGGTTTGACTGTTGAGGAAATCTCCTAGGCTGTTCCAGTTGGAGGGATACGGAGGATTGCAGTGCGGACTCAGTGGCGATCCGGATAAGACCTTTGGTCTTGCTTTCGTTTAATCGGAAACGGCCCGGAGTGGCGACGCGCGGGCACGAAAGCGGGAAACCCTTCCCGGACCTATGCCGCAAAATTTACTCCGTATTCTGCCACCAAATTTTTTAAAAAGGAAGCACCTTCCGTGAAAGATGATACCCCTAAAAAACTTAAAAAAATCCGCGTGAAAAGTAATCACACGCCTAATAAGAAAGTCAGCGTTTCCTGGATTTGTACCACGATTCTTCTGACCTTTTTTCTTTCTGTTGCCATCAGTACGCTGACCGCTTCTCTTCTTGAGTCCGTGGCCGTTTTCTGGGCGTTTTGTGTTCTCCTTTCCATCATTTTACTCGGCATCATTTTTGATATTCTTGGCGTGGCGGTGACAACGGCGGTCGAAGCCCCCTTTCATGCCATGGCCTCTAACCGGATTCCGGGCGCCGTGCGCTCGATTTCTCTGATTCGAAACGCCGAAAAGGTTTCTAATTTCTGCAACGATGTTGTCGGCGATATTTGTGGTGTTATCAGCGGTGCCACCGGCAGCGTGATTGTCACCGCGCTGGTGCGGAATTTTTCCGTCTCCGCGCTTTTTACAAGCCTTCTGGTCACCGGAACGATTTCGTCAATGACCGTAGCCGGTAAGGCGCTTGGAAAAACATTGGCCATAAACCAGTGCAATCAGATTGTCTTTTTTCTAGGAAAGCTTCTGGCGCTGTTTTCATTCCGGCCAAAGAAAAGCAGGAAATAATGTATGTACGAACTTCTCTCCGCCGTGCAGTCTCCGAAGGACCTGCAGGCACTGCCCTTTGAAAAACTGGATATGCTCTGCGCTGAAATCCGTGCGTTCTTAATGGAAAACATTCCGAAGACCGGCGGACACTTTGCGTCCAATCTCGGTGTTGTAGAGCTGACGGTGGCACTCCACCGCGTCTTCTCTGTCCCGCACGACCTGCTCGTCTGGGATGTAGGGCACCAAAGCTATGTACATAAGCTACTTACCGGCCGCAGAGACCAGTTTGTCTCTTTACGGAAATTTGGCGGTCTTTCCGGCTTCCCCAAAACGACAGAAAGCCCTTTTGATGCTTTCAATACTGGCCATTCCTCCACGGCGCTTTCTGCCGCACTCGGCTTTGCCGCGTCCAGAGACCTTGCCGGACGAAGTGGCGAAGCCATCGCCATTGTGGGAGACGCATCGTTTACAGGCGGGCTTTCGATGGAAGCGCTTAACCATATTGCCCATTGCAAACACAAGGTTATCATTATTTTAAATGACAACCAGATGTCCATCGGGCAAGTGGTGGGCGGCTTTGCGCAGTATCTAAACAAAATCCGCACCAAGTCCTCTTACTACACCGTAAAGCGAGAAACGGCGGTTTTCTTGCGTCGCATGCCGCTTTTAGGCCGACCGACTGCTTCTGTACTCAAAAAAATTAAAAAGCTTCTGAAATATGCTGTAACGCCCGGCGTTGTCTTTGAAAACCTCGGGTGCAAATATCTGGGGCCTGTGGATGGCCATAATCTCCGTCAGCTTTGCGAAACGCTGCAGGAGGCCGCGCGAAAACCGGAATCGGTGCTTGTTCATGTCCTCACTAAAAAAGGAAAAGGCTGTCCCGAGGCCGAGGAAAATCCTTCGGACTATCACGCCCTTTCCCCTGCGCATGCGCCGGCGGAAAGCTGTAGCGCCCGTTTTGGAAAAACGCTCCTTTCGCTCGCCGAATCCCTACCGAACCTTGTGGCCATTTCGCCTTCCACGCCCCACGCCTCAGGACTTGGGGAATTTATGAAACAATATCCCGCCCGTTTTTTTGATACCGGAATTGCCGAGGCGCACGCTGCCACCTTTTCTGCCGGCCTTGCTCTTGGCGGTCAGCTGCCGGTTTTATGTGTTTATTCTTCATTTTTACAGCGGGCATATGACTCTCTGGTGCATGATATCGCCCTACACAATGCCCATGTCGTTTTAGCGGTGGACCGCGCAGGCCTTGTCGGGGCAGACGGAGAAACGCACCAAGGGGTGTTTGACCTTTCCTTCCTCTCGCACATTCCGAATTTTGCCGTTTTATGTCCGGCAGACCTTGCGCAGTTGGAGGAAATGCTCCGCTATGCCGCAGAAAAACACACCGGCCCAATTGCCATTCGTTATCCACGCGGCTCGCTATCGCCGCTCTCGTCACCGCCCTTTACCTTCGGGCGTGCGGCATGCCTGCGGGAGGGGAAAGATGTCAGTCTCCTGGCCGTCGGCCGGATGACGCATACAGCACTTGAGGCCGCGGCGCTCCTGGCCAAAAAGGGAATCGAGGCAGAGGTACTTGATTTGCGGACAGTAAAGCCGCTAGATATGGAAACGATTTCCGCTTCCGCCGCGAAATGCGGCCGCGTAGTTACAATTGAAGATAATGTCGCCGCAGGTGGTATCGGGGAAAAAATTGCAGCGATGCTCTCCTGCCCCGTTGCTATAAAGGCGTTTCCGGATTCCTTTATTCCACAGGGCACAGTTTCAGAGCTGATGCGGCTATATGCAATGGATGCCGCCGGAATTGTCGCGGCAGCAGAAAGGATTTTACAATGAAGCAGCGGCTGGATTTGTATTTAACAGAACAAGGCTTAATCGAAACAAGAGAAAAAGCCCGCGCGGTGATTATGGCGGGCGAGGTCTATGTCAACGACCAAAAGGCGGACAAAGCCGGACAAATGGTGTCCGAAACCGATACAGTCGAAGTGCGTGGTGATGCGCTTCGCTATGTCAGCCGTGGCGGCCTGAAGCTCGAAAAGGCGATGGCGGTGTTCCCGGTTGCTTTGCAGAATGCCGTTTGTATGGATATCGGTGCCTCAACGGGAGGCTTTACGGATTGCATGCTGCAAAACGGCGCTCGGAAGGTATACGCCATTGATGTGGGCTACGGTCAGCTGGCCTGGTCCCTTCGCACCGATGCGCGCGTTGTGAATTTAGAACGCACAAATATCCGCTTTGTGACGGAAAACGAAGTGCCGGAAGCCATCGATTTTGCCAGCATTGATGTGTCGTTTATTTCACTCCGGCTCGTTTTGCCGGTAGCGTACGAGCGGCTTCGGGACGGTGGCAGGGTGGTTTGCCTTATAAAGCCCCAATTTGAAGCCGGCCGCGAAAAAGTCGGCAAAGGCGGTGTTGTTCGTGAAAAAAGCACGCACATCGAAGTGATTTCCGCCGTTCTGGGCTTTGCAAAGGAATCCGGTTTCGCCGCTTTGGGGCTTGATTTTTCGCCCGTCAAGGGGCCGAAAGGGAATATTGAATATCTCCTGCTTTTAGAAAAATCCAGCGCAGACTCCGCGGTGCTTCCGGTAGAAGCGGTTGTTGATGCCGCGCACCAAGGCGCCCTGTAATCTTTCCAAAAATTCAAAAAGGCGATTAAAACGCAGCTCGTTTTAATCGCCTTTTTTTATCTTGCTTTTGTGTACGCTTTAAATTCCGCCAGCAACGCATCCTGCAGTTTTTTCAGCGTTTTTCCGTCTTTCCCGCCGATGGGCGCCCCGTCGAGACTTACTGCCTGCAGGCAAAGTGCCGAGGAGCTTGTGACGATGATTTCATCCGCCGCGCGCAGCTCGTCCAAAGTGTATGGCACTTCTTCGACCGGGATAGAGAAATTCCGGCACATCTTCAAAAAATGCGCCCGCGCCACGCCTGCCAAAATCAAGTTGTCGGCCGGGGCAGTTTTAACAATGCCGTCTTTTAAAATGTGAATATTGCTGTGGGCACACTCTGTCACCCGTCCGTCGCGATGCAGTACACTCTCGTAAACGCCGGCGGCGTGCGCCTTCCGCGTTGCGATAATACTTGGAATCAGATTTAAGGTTTTGATATTGCAATGGAGAAAACGCGTGTCCGGAAGGCTTATGAGAGAAACCGGTGTATATACATCCCGAATCGCCATCGGCTTCAACATAATCCAGATGTTCCCTTCCATGTCAGGCGTATAATCATGGTCACGAAGGCCCGTGCCGCGCGTAACCTGACAATAAATCCATTGCGAGCCTGTGTCCAGCTTCTGCATCATTTCCCGGATGATGGCCGCCAGCTCTTCCGGCGTATACGGAATCCGGATTTCCAGCATGGCCGCGCTTTTATAGAAGCGCTCTAAATGCTCCGTCAGAGAGAAGGGAATGTAGTTTTCACTGAAGGTTACATCATACACGCCATCCCCGAAATAACAGCCCCTGTCCAGCATGGGCACCGTCATTTCGTCAAGCGGTCCCCATTTTCCGTTATAAAATCCAAGTGTCTCCAAAACGCTTTCCTTCTTTCCTTCCGGCGGCCTCGCGCCGCCAATCCTTGCTCTATGTATATGTACGGCCTCACTCCGGAATGACCGTCACCTCATTTTTTATGTTTTTCAGCACGAAATGCGTCCGGGTTGCCGAAACACCTTCAACACTCTTAATCTGCCGGTGAATCCGCTCCAGACTCTCAGAACTGTCTGTCAGCACCTTCAGCATAAAATCAAAATCGCCCGTAAGATAATCGCAGGAAATCACATTTTCGTTCGCCTGCACCATTGCCGTAAAGGAATCAAAATACCGCGGATGCTCAAGACTGACCTCCATCAGCGCCGTCATATCATTTCCAAGCTTTTTTTGATCCAGCATCACCGTGTAGCCCTCAATAATGCCGTCTTTTTCCATTTTACGAATCCGTTCCAAAACGGCCGACACGGAAAGGCTGATGGCTTCGCCAATGGCCGAAGCCTTTTGCCGCGCGTTCTCTTTGAGGTGCTGCAAGATTTTATAATCTATTGCGTCCATGTATCTCTACACCTTCTCTTGTCCATTTTCACTATTCATTGTACGAAAAAAAAAAGAATTTGTCAAGCCTATTTTTGAAATGCGCTGCCCGCTTCCGTAAAATTTACATTTCTATGCCGCCTGTTTAAAAAATTTGCATTTTTGGCGCAAATATGATATGATACCTGTATATTCTGTACAAGAGGAGGCGCCGTTTATGCCTTTTACAATTCTTGCTAAGCTTCTTTCCTATGTCTTTGTGTTGATTATTTACATTTTTATTATAAAAATTATCCAGATGGTCAGCCGTGATATTGAAGTAATGCGTCGCCGCAAAAACAGCGACCTTGCCGCGCATACCTATATTAAACTTATCAATTTGCGTCATACGCTGGATTTTCCTGTAGAAGAAAATTATCCGGTTTTGCAAAATTCTGTTCTCGGGCGAAGCGCGAAATGCGAAATCCCGATTGATGACCCCTTCCTTTCCCAGCGCCACGCCTCTTTTCTGTGGCGGGACGGCGTTTGTTATCTGCAGGATATGGGCAGTACGAACGGGACATTTTTAAACGGAAAGCGGGCAGAAGGCGACCCCATTGAGCTTTTAAGTGGCGATAAAATTGAGCTCGGGCAGCTTTCCTTTCTGTTCGTAACGGAGGATGCGGAAGATGCGTAACCTGCAAAAGCTCTCGCCTCTCCTTTTGGTGCTCCTTGCGAACATTTTGGGCTTCGGCATCCTCTTTTTCTCCGAAAAAAGTTTGGATATGACGAGCCTTTACTATTCGCTGGCACTTTTAGGCATTGTGCTGATTTCCTATCTCGTGCTTGTTTTCTTTTCCCTCGGCGATAAGTATATGTTCCTGATTGTTTCCATGCTTCTTACTGTGGGCATTATCATGCTTTTCCGCCTCGACCCTGCGCAGGCCATTCGCCAGATTACATGGTTTTATGTCGGTATGGCCGGATTTTATATGGTCTATTTTGTATTCCGCCATATCACGCTCTGGCCAAAACTTACGCCGATTTATTTTCTGTTGGCGATGGTGCTTTTTATAGCCACGCTTCTGTTTGGTACTTATAGCGGTGGCGCGAAAAACTGGCTCTTTGGCATGCAGCCGTCGGAACCGATTAAAATTTTGTTTATCTTAGGGCTCGCTTCGCTTTTCACTGCACCATACGGAGACCCATTTCCGCTTCCAAAGCGGTTTGCGAAAAAGAATACCCCGCTCGTCAGATTCCTTCGTTTTTTAGGGCGAATGTATGCCTCTCCCCGCGGCCGGCAGCTTCTCATCATGGCCTATGCGTATCTCCACCTTTTCTTTTTGGTTTTGCAAAGAGAATGGGGCTCGGCCGTCTTGTACTTTCTCATCTATTTCTTCCTGCAATTTGTGTTTGAAGGCAAACATTTGTTCCTTCTTATCAATTTAATTTTTGCGGCCGGCGGTGGTCTTTTCGGTTATACCTTTATGTCACATATTCAGGAGCGCGTTGCCATCTGGCGGGACCCGTTCGCCGATGCCGGGGCGCTTGGGTATCAGATTGTACAGTCGCTCTATGCCATGAGTGCCGGTGGCTTTGCCGGTGCCGGTATCGGACAAGGCTTCCCCGAATTTGTTCCGGTTGTAAAAAGCGACTTTATTTTCGCAGCGATTTATGAAGAACTCGGCATGCTGGGTGCGACGGCAGTTGTGCTCCTCTTTTTCCTGCTCGTTTACCGTGGCATCAAAATTGCGCTCATGGTGAAAACACCGTTTTATAAAGCAGTGGCGCTCGGCGTAAGCCTTATGTTCGGATTCCAGACCCTGATTATCATTGGTGGCGTAACGAAGCTGATTCCGCTTACCGGCATTACACTTCCTTTCATAAGCGCCGGCGGCAGTTCGCTTGCCACTTCCTTTGCCTCACTTGCAATTTTGCAAGCTATTTCCGCCAGAACGGAGGATAAAAGCGATGACATTTAACAAAAAAACCGTGCAGGTTCTCGTTCTGATGCTCGTGCTTTTTTGCGGCATGGTTCTCTACTTTTCTTACTTTCAGATTTTCAAAAGCCCCGCTCTCGCCGGTGCCGGGCATAACCCCCGTACCTATGCCATAGAAAATCAAATCCGCCGCGGAACCATTTATGACCGAAACGGTACTGCTTTAGCGGAAAGCAAAATGGAAAACGGTGTGCAAACGCGCAACTACCCCTTCGGTCCTTTATATTCTCAGCTGATTGGCTACAGTCACTCGCGCTACGGCCGATTTCTTCTTGAGGATACCTATAACCAGCATCTTCTCGGCACGACCTTAGAATCGAACCTTTTGGGAACGCTTCTCGGCACATCTCCCACTAAAGGCGCAGACCTTACGCTCACGATTGACCATAATCTGCAAACGCTCGCGGGCAATCTTCTGGGAAATTACAAAGGTAGTATTGTAGCGCTTGACCCGCAAAGCGGCGAGGTGCTTTGCATGGTATCAAAGCCATGGTTTAGTCCCAATTCGCTGGATACCGAATATGAATCCCTTTCTAATACGCCGGGCATTTTCTTCCCCCGCGCAACAAACTGGAACTATGTCCCCGGCTCTGTTTTTAAAATCATTACCGCTGCATCTGCCGTGGAAAACGGGCTGGAGGGGTACGAGTATGAAGATACTGGCACCTATCTTATCGACGGCCACGAAATTCATAACTATCATGAAAAAGTATACGGCACACTTGACATAGACACCGCTTTCGCTAAATCCTCAAACACCTATTTTGCCAGCCTTTCCACGGAGCTTGGTGCCGATGCGCTTTCCAAAACGGCGTCCGCCTTTGGCTTTGGAAAAACAATTCCCTTTGACATTCCGCTTCGCAAAAGCACAACGCTTTCGACGCACAAATCCGAAACGCTGACGAGTGCGGTCGGCTACGGACAGGGCGACACGGAAACTACGCCGCTCCATATGGCGTTGGTTTGCGCTGCAATTGCAAACGACGGCGTGATGATGGAGCCGTATGTCGTCAAAAGCGCCAATGCGAACGGCCATACGCTTTACAAAAAAGAGAGTAAAATCTTTTCCCGCGCCGTTTCGGCTTCGGCAGCGCAGCGCGTGGGCAGTATGATGGAAAAATGTGTTGAAAGCGGTACCGGCACAGGCGCACGGATTTCCGGCATCCGGGTGGCAGGCAAAACAGGAACGGCTGAAGTCGGCGAAGGGGCGGATCACGCCTGGTTTGTTGCCTATGCTCCTGCGGAAAATCCGGAAATCGCACTGGCGATTGTGCTGGAAAATGCCGGAACAACCGGCTCTGCCTGCGCACCAATGGCGCAAAGACTTATCGCCGCGCACCTTCGCAAATAACCTTCCTGAAGGCTTTGTAACAACGCTGTAAAAAAATGAAGCCAAAATTTAAAAAACGCTTGCTTTTTTTTGGAAAATCATGTAGAATATTGTTATAAATTGTGGCGCATTTTGCGCCCAGACTACGGAGGAATCTGCCACAATGGAACTGCTGAAAAATCGAATTCAAAAAAATGGCAAGGTGTTTCCCGGTAATGTTTTAAAGGTGGATAGCTTTTTAAACCACCAGATGGATGTTTCTCTGTTCTGTGCGCTGGGGAAAGAATTCCGCCGTCGCTTTGCAGACAGGCCGATTACGAAAATTTTGACGATTGAGTCCTCCGGGATTGGCATCGCCTGTATTGCCGCCTTGTTTTTCGAGGTGCCGGTCGTCTTTGCCAAAAAAAATAAAACCAAAAACATCGCGAGCGATGTCTATACAAGCCGTGTGGAATCCTTTACCCACGGAAAAGTTTATGATATTATTGTTTCCAAAGAATTTTTGCATCCGGAGGACCATGTCCTTCTGATTGATGATTTTCTTGCAAACGGCAGCGCTCTTTTGGGGCTTGCCTCTCTGGTGCAGGAAGCCGGAGCAACCCTGGAGGGTGCCGGAATTGTTATCGAAAAAGGGTTCCAGACGGGCGGGCGCCTTGTGCGCGACAAAGGCATCCGGGTAGAATCCCTTGCTATTGTTTCGTCCATGGATGCCGACGGTACGATTCACTTTAGCTAATCCCCTCTATTTTTCAGTACCATACAGCACTATAGGGCTGTAGGAATAAAAAACGCGAAAGCGAGGAGGACATTATGAAAAAGCACATGAAACTGCTGGCAACGCTGCTGGCACTGGCGCTGGTATTTACCTTTACCGCGTGCGGAAAATCGGAAGCACCTGCCCCGGCTGAGGTGCAGGTCAACCCGGACTTTAAGGTCGGTGTTATCCACATCAGCGACCCGGCAGAAGGCGCGGGCTATACCTTTGCACACGAGCAAGGTATTTTAGCTATGCGTGACAATCTCGGCCTTGCCGACGAACAGATTATCCGCAAGGTCAATATTGATGATACCGATGTGCAGGCAACCAAAATTGCGATCGAAGAATGTATCGACGAAGGCTGCTCCATCATTTTCGGCACCAGCTTCAACTACATGAACACCATGGAAGAAATGGCCAAAGCCTATCCGGACATTATCTTCTCCCACGGCACAGGTTATAAGTCCAACGACACGAACATGAATAACTACTTCGGCCGTATTTATCAGGCCAGATACTTAACCGGTATTGCTGCAGGTCTTAAGACTAAGACAAACAAAATCGGTTATGTTGCCGCTATGGGCATTGACAATGCGGAGGTTACCGGCGGCATCAACGCCTTCGCAATGGGCGTAGCCTCTGTAAATCCGGAAGCAAAGATTTATGTACAGGTTACGAACAGCTGGTTCAGCCCGGACCTCGAGAAGAAAGCTGCAGAAGCACTCCTTGATAAGGGCTGCGATGTACTCGGTCAGCATTGCGATACCACTGCACCGCAGGTTGCAGCGGAAGAAAGAGGCGTATGGGGCGTTGGCTACAACTCCGATATGACTAAGGATGCTCCGAAGGCGCACCTGGTTGCTCCGGTCTGGAACTGGGGAGTATATTACACCAAGGCAACACGCGAAGCTATGGAAGGCAAGTGGTCGAACGAAAACTATTTCGGCGATATGAGCGATGGTTTAATCGCACTTTCTCCGCTGTCTGAAAACTGCGAAGACGGTACAGAAGAAGCCATCAAGAAGGCCGAAGAAATGATTCTTTCCGGCGAATACAAGGTATTCGAAGGCAAAGCAATCGTTGACGGTGCTATCGTTGACCGCGACCTTAAGGACAACAAGGGGAATGTGATTGTCCCCGCAGGCGGCGCTGTTTTAGACGACGCTACCATCACAGGTGCCATTAACTGGTACTTTGAAAATGTAGAAGCATAAGTCGATGGCGTTTGAGGAAGCGGCCTTGCCGGGCCGCTTCCTTTTCAAACAGAGAATCTTCGGATTTTCTGTTTGAAAAGGAACGATAATTTCTTTATAGAAAGGACGGATTCAGCCTGTGAACACGCAGCCTGCTATCGCGCTTCGCGGTATCTCAAAATCTTTCGGCTCTGTGCGCGCAAATCATAATATTGACCTTTCTGTTCGTCCCGGCGAAATCCTGGCGCTTTTAGGCGAGAACGGCAGCGGAAAAACAACGCTGATGAACATTCTGGCCGGTATCTATCAGCCAGATAGTGGCGAAATTTTTGTGCGCGGCGAAAAAGCATCCATCCATGCACCAGAGGATGCGCTTTCCCTTGGCATCGGCATGATTCACCAGCACTTTAAGCTTG
This sequence comes from Clostridia bacterium, assembly GCA_045531355.1. Classification (GTDB taxonomy): domain Bacteria; phylum Bacillota; class Clostridia; order UMGS1883; family UMGS1540; genus SIG447. Next base: position 16,689 of record JAZSDW010000020.1, read on the forward strand.
TGGATGTGCACACGGCCGCCGACAATATTATTTTAGGTGCTGAGCCGCGCGGCCTGTTTCTTCGCAAATCCCGCTATGCGGCCGTGAAAGCCTTGAGCGAACGCTTCGGCCTTTCCATTGACCCTAAAAAGAAAATTTATAATATGTCCATCGGCGAAAAACAGACTGTTGAAATTTTAAAGGTTTTGTACCGCGGTGCCAACATTTTGATTCTGGACGAGCCAACTGCAGTCCTGACGGTGCAGGAAATTGACCGTCTTTTTTCTATTCTACGCCGGATGCGGGACGAAGGCTGTGCCATCATTATTATTACCCACAAGCTCAGCGAGGTCATGGAAATCAGTGACCGGGTGACCGTTCTCCGCAAAGGCGAAAGTGTGGCGACCGTGGAGACAGCTTCCTCGGATATCCGCACGCTGACAGAACTTATGGTCGGCCGCCCGATGGAGCTTTCCATTGAACGCCCGCCCCGCACCCATGATATGCCTCTTTTGGAGGTGCATCATCTCTCGGTAGATACGGAAGAAGGGCTTCGCGGACTTTCCGATGTTTCCTTTACGCTTGGAAGCGGTGAAATTCTGGGAGTTGCCGGTGTTGCCGGCAGCGGGCAGAAGGAACTTTGTGAAGCGCTCTCGGGCCTTGCCCCCATCCGTGAAGGCGCCGTTTTATTTAAAAAGAAAAATATTGAGAATCTCTCCCCGCGCCAGATTTTTAAAGCCGGTATCTCGATGAGCTTTATCCCGGAGGACCGTCTTGGCATGGGGCTGGCAGGTTCCATGGGCATTGTAGATAATATGCTTCTCAAAACCTACCAAGATGCGCCAGGCGTGTTTATGCAGAAAAAAGAAGCCCGCGAAATGGCCGAAACGATAACGGAAAAACTGCAGATTTCAACGGCCAGCCTTGATACACCGGTGCGGCGTCTCTCCGGCGGAAATGTGCAAAAGGTTTTGCTCGGCCGCGAAATCGAATCGACGCCACAGGTCTTGATTACGGCCTACCCTGTCCGGGGGCTGGATATCAATACCTCGTATGTTATTTATGACGCTTTAAATGCCCAGAAGAGTATCGGCACAGGCATCCTCTTTATCGGCGAGGATTTAGATGTGATGCTAGAGCTTTGTGACCGGATTTTAGTGCTTTGCCGCGGCCGTGTAACCGGCATTGTGGATGCTAAGACGGCTACGAAGGAAGCGCTGGGCCTTTTAATGACCGATTCCGGCGAGAAAGGAGAAATCCATCATGCTTCTTGATTTTGCTTCGCGTTTCCACATTGTAAAGAAAGCGGAAAGTACAGGCTGGAAGCCATTTCTTCTTTCCTTTCTCTCCCTAATCGCGGCTCTCTTTATTGGTGGTATTTTTATTCTCTGTCTGGGAAAAAACCCTTTTTCCGTGTATGGAATCATCATTTCGGGCGCCTTTAAATCTGCGCGTACCGGCTCGTATGTCTTTAAAACGATTGGCTATGCAATTCCGCTTGTGATTACCTCTATTGCCGTTTCCATCGCCTTTAAGATGAAATTCTGGAACATTGGTGCAGAGGGACAAATGATTGCCGGTGCCATTTTCGCTTCCTATTTCGCACTCTTCCAAAGTCAGCTTCCACACGCACTTCTCCTTCTCATTATGCTTCTGGCCGGCGCCGTTGGCGGTGGACTTTTAGGCGTACTGCCGGCATATTTCAAATGCAAATTTGACACAAACGAAACGCTCTTTACGCTGATGCTTAACTATATCGCGCTCAGCTTTATTACTTATTTAAAAGATGGGCCGTGGTCGGAAACCCCCGGTTTTCCGGGTATTGCGAAGTTTGCTGACAATGCGCGGCTGGATATCGTCGGCGGTGTCCATATCGGCTGGATTTTCACGGTGCTTCTCGTGGCAGTTGCCTTTATCTATATGCGCTACACAAAGCACGGCTATGAAATCAGCGTAATCGGGGACAGCACCAACACCGCCCGCTACGCCGGTATGAATGTAAACCGTATCATTTTGCGAACGATGTTCTTAAGCGGTGCCCTTTGCGGTATTGCCGGTATGATTCAGGTTACCGGTATTGAACACACACTTGGGGAAGGTGTGGCCGGCGGCCGCGGTTTTACCGCCATTATCATCGCTTGGCTCTCCCGTCTCAATCCCTTCGTGTGCGTGCTTTTCGCAATGCTTTTTGCCACCCTGACGCAAGGCTGTTCCGGCAGCGCCCTTTTAAAGCTTGGGCTTTCGCCTGCTGTTGCAGACATTTTGCAGGGTATTATTCTCTTTGTGATTTTAGCTTTCGATTTCTTTATGCAGTATAAACTCGTTTACAGAAGGAGGGGAGCGCGTGAATAGCCTTATCAATTTGTTGGTTGCCGCCGTTCGCGCCGGTATTCCGCTTCTCTTTGGTACAACCGGCGAAATCGTTACAGAAAAAGCCGGCAACATGAATCTGGGTGTAGAAGGCATGATGTGGCTCGGTGCGTTTTTCGGCTTCTATGTGGGGCTTACGACCGACAGCCTGCTTCTATCACTCCTTTGCGCCTTTTTGGCTGGGCTTGCCGGTGCGCTTATTTATGCGGTGCTTACCGTTTCGCTCCGGGCAAACCAGACGGTGGCAGGTCTTGCACTGACCATCTTCGGTACAGCCTTTGCAAACTTTTTCGGTCTGCGCATGATTGAGGCAAACGGTGGGTTTTTGCCGAAGCTTTCCCCAAGGCTTACTGCCGTTTTAGCCGACAAACCGCTCCCGCTCCTCGGCGATATTCCGTATGTCGGGAAGCTCCTTTTTTCGCATAATATTCTTGTATATCTGGGTATACTGATTGCAGTAGGAACCTATCTTTATATGAACAAAACGCGGCCGGGTCTTCGGATGCGCGCCGTTGGCGAAGCGCCGGACGCGGCGGATGCGGCCGGGATTAAAGTTACCCGGACTAAATATGTACACATTCTTTTAGGCGGTGGTATCTGCGGATTGGGCGGTGCCTATCTTTCTCTTTCCTTTTTCGGCGGACAATGGCAGAATGCTTGTGTAAATGGACAGGGCTGGATTGCGGTTGCACTCGTTATTTTCGCAAACTGGAATCCGGTCAAGGCCATTTGGGGCACGCTTCTCTTCGGCATGTTTGAGGTCATCCGCTTCCGCGTGGATTGGCTGCAAATCCCGCCTGCCTTCTGCGATATGCTTCCTTATGTCATTACGACCGTCATTTTAGTGGTCGCTTCTATCCGCCAATCGCGTGAGCGGTGCCAACCCGCCGGCTGCGGACAAAACTATTTCAGAGAGGATCGGTAAATTGCAGCATGGATGCTTTTTTTGAAACGCTTGTAAAACACCAGAAAACACCCCGGGACCTCCTTATCGAGGTTGGTCTTTTTTTCGGGGGGCTTGCCGGTGCTTTTCTCGCCCTCATTTTGGGAAATCTTATCCGCCTCCGCGTATTCGGCGCGGTGGGCGCGGCGACCATTTTGTTCTTTGCTCTGCAAGCCATTATTTTCCACAAATGGGAATATGAATATACCGTCACGGAAAATATGGTTGATATTGACAAGGTTGTTGCCCAGCGTAAACGCAGCCACATGATTTCGTTTGACACGAAGGATTGCGAAATCATTGCGCCTATGGATAGCGAACAGTTTGATGCCTATAAGCATCTTCCCCTGAAGGATTATACCGCCTACCCCGGCCACCCCGATAATTACTTTGCCGTTTTAGATCGGGGCAGCGGGCGCGTTTGCGTACTTTTCCAGCCTACCGACGAAATGGTGCAGGCCTTTAAACTTTATAACCCGGCCGCTGTGCGGCTGCATGTATAAACCCGGGAATCTATCCCAAAACCATATTAAAAGGAGGATTTTATCATGGCAAACTTAAAAGGAAGCAGAACCGAGGCAAATCTGATGGCGGCGTTCGCCGGCGAATCTCAGGCGCGTAATAAGTATACCTATTACGCCTCTAAAGCAAAGAAAGATGGATTCGAGCAGATTGCCGAAATCTTTACGGAAACGGCCAACAACGAAAAGGAGCACGCGAAAATCTGGTTTAAGCTCCTGCACGACGGCATTCCCAGCACCCTGACAAATCTCAAGGATGCTGCCGCCGGCGAAAACTATGAGTGGACAGAAATGTACGCCGAATTTGCAAAAGTTGCCAAAGAAGAAGGCTTTGACCACATTGCGTTTCTCTTTGAAGAGGTCGGCAAGATTGAAAAGGAACACGAAGAACGCTACAATGCGCTCGTAAAAAATGTGGAAACCGATGCAGTATTCAAAAAAGAAACCGAAACTGTCTGGATTTGCGCGAACTGCGGACATCTGCATGTTGGCACAGAAGCGCCGGAGCTTTGCCCGGTCTGCGCGCATCCCAAGGCCTACTTCAAAATGCTGGCGAAAAATTATTAATCATATAAAGAAAAGGCACTTGCAATTGCAAGTGCCTTTTTTCTAACTTTTGTGTGCGAAATAGATGCAGATTGTTTCATTTATTATGCAATCTCGTCGCGCCAGCGACATATCGAGTGCGTAGCACATATCGCATCTGCAAGATATATCGAAAATCTCGTCAGAGATTTATATCGATGAAAAAACGACAGTAATCTTTCGATTACTGTCGTTTTTCTGGTGACCCCTACGAGAATCGAACTCGTGTTACCGCCGTGAAAGGGCGATGTCTTAACCGCTTGACCAAGGGGCCGTGATGGTAGCGGCGAGTGGGCTCGAACCACCGACCTAACGGGTATGAACCGTTTGCTCTAGCCAACTGAGCTACACCGCCACATTACATCTCGTTCAAATGCAGATATTAGTATACTACAAAATTTTATATTTGTCAAGAAATTTTTTAAAAAATTTTTTTCGCGCACATTTATGCCAAAAATCAGGCGCTTTTTTCTTTCTTTTGTTCTATTCTTGCCGGCAGGGCCATATACTATACAAAACCATAGGAAAGGAAGAAGGCAAATGTTAGATGAAAAACGCTTTTCAAAAAGCACGCAGGCAGAGCCTGTGCATAATCTCATTTTAGAAAGCCGGAAAAAGCTCACCCTCTCCGGTATCGCTGATGTGGACAGTTTCGACGAGGAAAGTATTACGCTCTTTACCGATACCGGCTCCCTCTGTGTCCGTGGCGAAGGACTGCATATCCAAAAGCTCTCCGTTGAAACGGGTGAAGTCTCGATTGAAGGACATGTGGATGCGCTTTTATATACGGACGGGGCAACAGGAAAGCATAAGGGCAGCTTTTTATCCCGCCTTTTCCGATAAGCGATGGCGGTTTCTACCCTGAATCAGTTCCATCTTTTTCTGCTCGCACTCGCGGGCGGCGCCTTTGCAGGGCTTTTTTTTGACCTCTTCCGCGCGCTGCGGCGGCTTGTGCAAAGCAGCGTCGTCTGGGTGGGCGTGCAGGATTTGATTTTCTGGCTTTTTTCTGCCATTTCCGTCTTTCTTTGTTTATACCACTTTAATGCCGGCCAACTGCGGTGGTATCTTTTTTGCGGCATGGGCCTCGGCGGACTTTTTTATCATTTGCTTTTTGGCGACCGGCTCGTCCGCCTGCTTACTGCCTTTTTTCGTCTTGTTTTCCGCCTTATCTGTTATCTTCTCCGCCTCCTTCTTATGCCCTTTCTTCTTTTTTGGCGGATATTCCGTCCTTTTTTTCAGTTTTTCGGGCGGATTTTCAAAGTTTTCCGGCGAAAATTTATATTTTTTTGGGTACAGCGGATAAAAACTGCGAAAAAAATAAAAAAAAGACTGAAAATGTATTAAAAAGGTCTTTACAAACACCTGGAAATACTGTATAATATCGTTAAGTGGGGTTATGAAAATGAACAAGAGAAAAAATCAGCGCAAATCCGGAAGAAAACTGAATCTCCGTGTCTGTATCATGATGGGGCTTGTCATGTACCTTTCGTATGCCTTGATTTCACAACAAACCACGCTGCGTGCATCTGAACAAGCCATTTCCCGGCTGGAAAATGAAATTTCTGAAGCGGAAAATCATCTTGCCCAGGTGGAGAGCCTGCGAGATGAAACACATTCGGATGCTTATATCGAAATGGTTGCCCGCGAAAAATTAGGCCTTGTTCTGCCGGACGAAACCGTTTTCGTGGATGTAACCGGGCGGTAATTCGCTCCTCGCCTGTCGGTAGTTCTATTTGCCAGCAGGCATTTTTTGTGACAGAAAGGCCCCCGGGCTTTTTTGATATTTCAAGTTCCGAAAGGGGAAACAAAAGCTTATGTCGCTTGCGGTTGGAAACATCGTGGAAGGTCAGGTAGAGGGGATTACAAATTTCGGTGCGTTCGTAAAACTTGCGGACGGAAAAACCGGACTTGTACATATATCTGAGGTTGCCGTTGCCTATGTTAAAGATATCCGGGACTTTCTGGCGGAAGGGCAAACGGTACGCGTAAAAGTAATGGCCATAGAGCCAAACGGAAAGGTTGCGCTCTCTATTAAAAAAGCGACGCTGGAAGAGAAACCTGCCCCCGCGCCCCGTTGCACGCGCCCAATGGAATACGACTGGTCGAAAAAGCGGGACACCTCGGGCGATAGCTTTGAGGACAAGCTTTTGCAGTTCAAGCACGAAAGTGACGAGCGGATGCAATCGATAAAGCGCAACACAGAATCGAGAAGAGGAAACCGCCGCGGCAATTAAAGCCTTTCTCGCTTTCGTATATTTTCTTTCTTTGCAGCGCATGCTACCTCTAGAAGGAGGAATTGTGCTATGAAGAAAAAAAGGAAACACCCGCAGGCGTACGACACATACGCGCTGGCAGAAGAAGCGTATCGGGACCCGAAAACCGGAGCGCGTCGTCCCGGCGAGGAAAATGTCGAGATTATGCGTGCGTGGTCCGAGGAAAACAAACTTTAATACCTTAAATACCAAACCGGATTGGATATTTCTGCGCCCGACGGGCGGCGGAATATCCATTCCTTAATTTTACAGAAAGAGAGGGTACATACCAATGGGACTGACACTTGCCCAAAAAATCATTCAAAACCATCTTGTTTCCGGCGAAATGAAAGCCGGAAGCGAAATCTCTATCCGTATTGACCAGACGCTGACGCAGGACTCGACCGGTACAATGGCTTACCTGCAATTTGAAGCAATGGGAATTCCCAAGGTAAAAACGAAAAAATCTGTTGCTTATATAGACCATAACACGCTGCAGGCCGGCTTTGAAAACGCAGATGACCATAAGTATATCCAGACGGTTACCTCGCGCCACGGCATTTATTTTTCCCGCCCGGGAAACGGTATCTGCCATCAAGTACATCTGGAGCGCTTCGGTGTTCCGGGCTACACGCTTTTAGGCTCGGACAGCCACACGCCGACCGGCGGTGGTATCGGCATGCTGGCAATCGGTGCCGGCGGCCTGGATGTTGCAGTTGCAATGGGCGGCGGCGCTTATTTCCTCTCTATGCCAAAAATTGTTCGCGTAAACCTTTGCGGCAAGCTGACCGGCTGGGCCTCGGCAAAAGATGTTATTTTGGAAGTGCTCCGCATTTTAAGCGTAAAAGGCGGCGTTGGTAAAATTATCGAATACTGTGGCGAAGGTGTTTCCACGCTTTCTGTTCCCGAACGCGCCACGATTACCAATATGGGCGCTGAACTCGGTGCCACAACCTCGATTTTCCCGAGTGACGCTGTAACGGAAAGCTTCCTCCGCGCGCAGGGCCGCGCTGCGGACTTTACGCCCCTCTCTGCCGATGTCGACGCTGTGTATGACGAAGAAATCTCCATTGACCTTTCTACGCTCGAACCGATGACGGCAATGCCCCATAGCCCCGATAATGTGAAAAAGGTAAAAGAGCTTGGCGCGCTGCCGGTCGATCAGGTCTTTATCGGAAGCTGCACCAATTCTTCTTATACCGATATGATGAAGACAGCAGCCATTTTAAAGGGAAAATCCGTGCATCCGAATGTCAGCCTTGTAATTGGCCCCGGTTCAAAGCAGGTTTTGCACATGCTGGCTGAAAACGGCGCACTGGCCGATATGATTGATGCCGGCGCCCGTATTTTGGAATGTGCTTGCGGTCCTTGCATTGGTATGGGACAGGCACCCAAAACCGGCGCGGTTTCGCTCCGCACAAACAATCGTAACTTTGAAGGCCGCAGCGGTACAAAATCCGCACAGGTTTATATTGTCAGCCCGGAAACTGCCGCGATTTCCGCGATTACCGGCACGCTGACGGATCCCTCTGTTTTAGGCGAGCGCCTGGAGGTAGAACTTCCCTCCGTTTTCTATAACCACGATAATATGGTGATTCCCCCCGCCCCCGCCGGTCAGGAGCCGGAGGTTGTGCGCGGGCCGAACATCAAAGAATTTCCGATTAATAAACCGCTCGGAGAATCTGTTTCCGGTAAGGTGCTGATTCGTGTAGGCGATAATATCACAACTGACCACATTATGCCCTCCAACGCCTCACTTCTGCCCTTCCGTTCCAACATTCCTCACCTTTCGTCCTTCTGTCTTACGCCCTGTGACCCGGATTTTCCGGCGCGCGCCAAGGCAAACGGCGGTGGCATCATTGTAGGTGGCTCGAACTACGGACAAGGCTCCAGCCGCGAACACGCCGCGCTCGTGCCGCTTTATCTCGGCATTCGTGCGGTTGTTGCGAAGAGCTTTGCCAGAATTCACATGGCAAACCTTATTAATTCCGGCATCCTCCCGCTAACCTTCGAGGAGGAGGCGGCCTACGATGTAATTCGTATGGACGACGAGCTGGTCATTGAAAATGTGCATGCGCAGCTTGCCGCCGGCACGGAAATTCTGGTGAAGAATGTAACACAGGGGACAACCTATAAAACGACGCTGTCCCTCTCCCCCCGTCAGAAGGAAATTCTTTTGGCAGGCGGTCTTCTGAACTACACGAAGAATCAGGCGATATAAGCGCCCGAACCTAAAATCGTCAAGGGGGGGTTCTCTGTAAATAGAATGCTTTCTGTTTGCACATGAGCCCCTTTTTGAAAGCAAAAAGCAATTTTCTTACTCCCTATGGAGAGAAAGTGATGATTTTTGATGGTTGAGGATTGGATTGCACGGTGCCGCCTTGGCGACTATGTGGCTATGGAAGCGCTCGTAAAAGAATTTTCCCCTAAACTGTATAAAACCGCGTATTCCCTTCTTGGAAATGCAGCGGACGCGGAAGAGACTACCGCGGAAGCCTTTCTCCGGATTTTCCGTTCGCTCGTGCAGTTCCGGGGGGATTTTTCGCCGGAAATCTGGATGAATCGTATCCAAATTTCGGTTTGCAAAGACTTTTTGCGCGCTCGCGGGAGCTTTCGCCCCCTTCTCCCGGAAGACGAGGCTTTGCTTCTTGCAGAACCGGCATCCGTACCGGAAACCGCGCTTTCAGCAAAAGACCTTCCGGCCACCGTATTTCGTCTTTTAAATACGCTGCCGACCGATTATATGGTAATTCTGTTCCTTTGTGATAGCAAGGGCCTTTCCCCAAAAGAAGCGGCGCTGGCGCTGGATTTTCCGCTTGATGCCGTCGTCTCGCGTCTTTCGAACGCAAGAAAGCTTCTCTTTTCCCGCTTTTCCGCAGAATGCAAAAAGGACAGCGTTCTTCCACCGCAAAGCTGGGAAAAGCAGTTTTCTGCCATTTCCGGCGCGCTCCTTGCCCTTGAGGCGCCGCTTGTGCCTGCGGGACTTGCCGACCGCGTCTGGGCCTTCATTGAAGCTGCCCCCGAAGAGGACCCCCTTCCGGGCCTTTGGTACCGCATTTTCGCTTCCTGGCAGCTTTATGTTCTTCTTGTTTTGCTTATTTTGGGTTTTATATTTTTCTTTAGTCTAGGCTTGGCGCCGCGCCAGGCAGCGCCGCGAACGAATCCGTATGGCACACACCCTTCGCAGGCTACTGCGCCGGCACTATTCCCGGCGTTGCCCTTCGGTCCAATAGCGTTATCGCCTTCACCGTCGCCTTCACCGTCGCCTTCGCCGTCGCCTTCGCCGACTGTTTCGCCGGACGCGACAGCAGTGCCTTTCCCTTCCGGCGAGCCTATCCCGGTGGCCACGCCTTATGTAGCACCGCCAACGAGCGCCCCCGTCAGAACATCTTTGCCGACACTCCGGCCGTTATCCCCGACACCTACGCCTACAAGGAAACCTACGGCGCCGGCGTCGTCAAATCCGCCGGCGAAGGTCTATGCGTCCGTTTCCTCGCTTCTTCGGCGCGGCATAACCTTTGTCGTGCGCGACCCCGAGGCTGAGGATGTCTTTCAAAGTGCAAAAAGCGGCGGCGTAAATGCTGTGAAAGAAGCCTTTGCAAAAAACAATATTTCCTATTCCATACATGAAATGATTTTGGAAGACTGTGCAGATGCCTATAACGCGCTCGCAAATGAAGCCAACACGCTTGCACAAAAAATTGCGAACGGCCAGGGTGGAAACCTTCGTGCACGGCTGGTGCAGAAGGAAAGTGAAATGGAAGCCATGAAAAACCGCTGCGCCTCCCCTTCGCTTTCGCTATCTTATCGATAAAACGCCTTTTTAAGGCTTTTTGGAATATAGAAAGGAGACTTTTTATGAAAGCAATTCTAACTGTTTTAGGTTGTGACAAGGTGGGTATTATTGCGGGCGTTACAGCTGCGCTTGCCAAAAACAACATTAACATTTTGGATATCTCCCAAACGATTATGCAAGATATCTTTACCATGATTATGCTAACGGACCTCTCCGAAAGCAAAAAGTCGCTTGCCGAGATGGAGGAAGAAATGGAAAGCCTCTCAAAAGCACTTGGCGTCTCGATTACCGTGCAGCATGCGGAGCTTTTTAACTCCATGCACAGAATTTAAGGAGGTACGCCGTGATCAATACATCGGAAATTTTAGAAACTATTACGATGATCCGACAGGAGCATCTGGATGTCCGCACGATTACGATGGGCATTTCGCTTCTCGACTGTATTCATAGCGATAGTACCCGCACCGCGGATAGCGTGTATGATAAAATCATGCGCCGTGCCGGCCGTCTTGTGGAAACCGGCGAAGCAATTGAAAAGGAATACGGCATTCCGATTATCAATAAACGCGTGGCAGTTACGCCCATTTCGATGGTTGGACAAGCCTCTGGCGGATATCTGGCGCTGGCGCGGGCTTTGGATCGCGCGGCGCATAATACAGGCATCAACTTTATCGGCGGCTATTCCGCGCTCGTACAAAAGGGTTTTACTGGCGGTGAAGAGGCGTTTTTGGAAACGATTCCCGAGGCGCTTACCGAAACAAAGCTCGTCTGCTCCAGCGTGAATGTCGCTTCCACAAAAGCCGGCATCAACATGGATGCCGTGGCCAGAATGGGGCGCATTATCAAAGAAACCGCAGAGAAAACGGCAGATAGCGGCGGCATGGGCTGTGCAAAGCTTGTGGTCTTTGCCAACGCCGTAGAGGACAATCCCTTTATGGCCGGTGCTTTTCACGGTGCCGGAGAGCCAGAATGCGTCATCAATGTAGGCGTCAGCGGCCCCGGCGTCGTCAAATGTGCGCTCGAAAAAGTGAAGGGGGCTGACCTTGGCACCGTAGCCGAAACGATTAAAAAGACGGCCTTTAAAATCACCCGCATGGGGCAGCTGGTGGCCACAGAAGCCTCGCGCCGTCTCGGCGTACCCTTTGGGATTGTTGACCTTTCTTTGGCTCCTACGCCGGCCGTCGGCGATAGCGTTGCCTATATTTTAGAAGAAATCGGTCTCGAAAAATGCGGTGCTCCCGGCACAACCGCGGCACTGGCGCTTTTAAATGACGCTGTGAAGAAAGGCGGCGTGATGGCTTCGTCTTATGTCGGAGGCCTCAGCGGCGCATTTATTCCGGTCAGCGAAGATGCCGGCATGATTGAGGCGGTACAGTGCGGTGCGCTTTCTCTCGAAAAGCTGGAAGCGATGACCTGCGTCTGCTCGGT
>JAZSDW010000070.1:0-42576 GCA_045531355.1 Clostridia bacterium
TCCCTTTTCCGCGATATTCTTCGCCGTCAAACCCTACATCAGGAGAAGCGGAGCAGGCTTGCCGCTCCTACCGAATTTGACCATGATGCCCCCGCGTGTGAGCGGTGTGGGCGCATTTTCGGAAAGAACTTCTGCAACTGCCGAGCCAAGGCCGCCGATGATGTTATGCTCTTCCGCCGTCACAACCGCGCCGGTCTTTCTGGCGCTCTTTACGAGCAGCTCTTTGTCAATCGGCTTAATGGTGTGGATGTTAATGACCTCTGCCGAAACACCTTTCTCTGCCAGAATCTTTCCGGCTTCGATGGCTTCCTGCACCATCAGGCCTGTTGCAACAATCGTAACATCTGTGCCTTCGGAAAGCACAATGCCTTTTCCGAGTTCGAACTTATAGCTTGCAGCATCAAACAATGTGGGAACAGACAGACGACCAAAACGCAGATAGAAGGGGCCACTCGTTTCAATTGCAGCTTTTACTGCCGCGCGGGATTCTACCGCATCCGCAGGGCTGATAACCGTCATGCCCGGCAGCGCACGCATCAGCGCAATGTCTTCAATTGCCTGGTGTGTCGGCCCGTCTTCCCCGACAGAAATGCCGGCGTGCGTGGCGCCGATTTTTACATTGAGTTTCGGATAGCAGACAGCATTCCGGATCTGCTCAAAGGCTCTGCCGGAAGCAAACACCGCAAACGAGCTTGCAAATACAGTTTTTCCTGCGGCGGCGAGGCCTGCGGCCGTTGTCATCATATTGGCTTCCGCGATGCCCATGTTGAAAAAGCGCTCCGGGAAAACCTTTTTAAATGTATCCGTTTTGGTGGACTTAGAAAGGTCAGCATCCAAAACCACAAAGTCATATTGTGCGCCAAATTCCGCCAGCGCTTCTCCGTATGCTTCTCTTGTAGCTTTCTTATCAGCCATTTTCAATTACCTCCAAATCCTTCATAGCAATTGCATATTCTTCATCGTTCGGTGCTTTTCCGTGCCAGCCAGCCTGGCCTTCCATGTAGGAAACGCCTTTGCCCTTAACGCTCTTTGCGATAACGACGGTGGGCTGTCCTTTCGTGCTCTTTGCTTCTTCCACGGCCTTTTCGAGCGAATCAAAATCGTGTGCATCTGCATACACAACATGCCAGCCAAAGGCTTCAAATTTCTTGTCGATCGGCGTGGGGTTCATTACCTTTGTGATGTCGCCATCAATCTGCAGGCCGTTAAAGTCCACAAATGCCGTTAAATTATCAAGCTTATAGTGTGCCGCGAACATAGCCGCTTCCCACACCTGACCTTCTTCAATTTCGCCATCGCCCAGAATGGAATATACGCGGTAATCAAGATTATCAATCTTGGCTGCCAGCGCCATGCCGTTTGCAGCACAGATACCCTGCCCTAAAGAGCCGCTGGACATATCAACGCCCGGCACACCCTTCATATCCGGATGTCCCTCGAGGTAGCTATCGATACTGCGGAAGCCCTTCAGATCTTCCGTTGGGAAATAGCCGCGCTCCGCAAGTGCGGCATATAAAGCCGGAGCACAATGTCCCTTGGAAAGTACGAACCGGTCACGATCCGCCTTTTTCGGGTTCTTCGGATCGATGTACATTACATCAAAATACAGATAGGCCATAATGTCGGCGATACCTAATGAGCCGCCCGGATGTCCCGCGCCGGCGCTGTGTACCTCCGTTACGATATGCTGGCGGATATGATTGGCCTTTTCTGCCAGCATTTTCTTCTTGGAATTTTCCAAAACTTTCGCATCCTTTCAAATCTATTTTCCACCGCGCGCGAATGTGCGCGGAAAGAAACTATAATAGTGGGCTGAACCCTTGCCCGGTTACCTCACGCGCATCGCTGATAATCACAAAGGCTGCCGGATCGAGTTCCCTGACAATGGATTTTATATGGTGCATATCGTATCGGTGCATTGTGCAGAGAAGAACGGTTCGCGTTTCCCCTGTATACATGCCAACGCCCTCCAGCTTTGTGACGCCGCGCCCGGTTTCTTCCATAATGCGTTTTGCAATCTCGTCCCCTTTTTCGCTGATAATGTAAGTGGATTTCGCAGCCGCACCGCCTTCATTTAAAATGTCTACCATGCGGCTGGAAAGATACATGCCGATTACGGCATACAGCGAAAGCTTCGCATTCCCATAGACCACGCTTTGCAGGGCGATAATCAAAAGGTCGCAAAGCAAGATAGCGCGGCCAAGCTGCATCGTCGGCTTTTTGGCCTTAATGAGGCACCCCACAATATCCGTTCCTCCCGAGGAGCCGCCCCCGCGAAGCACAAGGCCGTACCCCGCCCCGATTAAAAGCCCGCCGAAAACGGCGGCAAGGAAAAAATCGTCTCCAATCCCTAAAACCGCAGGGTCAATCTTCCCGACAAGGTCAATTAAAACAGCGTTTGCAAGCATACCGAAAATGCTTAAAAAGAGAAATTCTCTCCCCAAAACACGCAGGCCCATAATAAAGAGCGGCACATTGATAATGGCATACCAAGTACCAACCGAAAGCGGAATCGCCTTAGAAAGCATGTCCGCAAGGCTTGTCGCACCACCCGGCGCAATATGCAGCGGGAGCAAAAAGAAATTTAACGCCAAAGCCGCCAAAAAGCTTCCCGCAAAAATCAATGCGATGCTTTTAACATACTTCGTCATGTAAAAAATCAAACACCTTTCTCAAAAGAAACTCCAGTCTGTCTGCCTCTCCTTGAAGATACAGATATCCCATCAAGGCCTCCAGCCCTGTCGCATGGCGGTAATGGATAACCTCCGCATGCTTTGGAACTGTGCCGGATTTTGCATTTCGCCCGCGCCGGAATATCGCATTCTCTTCGTCGGTCAAAAGTGGAAGAATATGTTGCATGGCCCGAAACTGTGCCTCTGCACATACATAATGCGAAGCGCGCTGGTGTAGCTCGTTTACCTTTGCCGCTTCCATTTCTACCAGACGCTTACGCATATAAAGCCCATAAACCGCATCGCCTACGAAGGCCAGCGGCAGGGGCGCAGTTACGCTCTGTGCCATTTTACGCCCTCTCTCGTATCTTCTAAAACAATGCCCATGGAAAGAAGCTCGGCACGAATCTCATCCGCTCTGGCAAAGTTCTTCTCGCGTCTTGCGGCTTGTCGCTCGGAAATGAGCGCCTCCACCGCGGCATCGGCTTCTTCCTCCCGCTTGCCGGATAAAAGCCCTAACACCCCTGCCAGCTCTTTCAATACCGCAAGGCAGGCGCCGGCCGCAGATTCCCTGCCACCGTCCAACATAACATTGATGCTTCTGGTCATTTCAAAAAGGGCCGCAATCGCATCCGCAGTATTCAAATCATCATCCATCGCCGCGAGGAATTTCGCGCGCTTTTCAAGGATTTCCGCCGGCGCCGCTTCTGTGCCTTCCGGCAGAGCCTCCAGGCGTTCCTTCACTTTATAAAGCCGCTCGAGCCCTGTTTTGGCAGCCGTCATCAGTTCATCGCTGAAATTGATGGGACTGCGGTAATGCGCGGAAAGCATGAAAAAGCGCACAACCTCCGGCGCATATTTAGCTGTAATATCCCGGACCGTAAAGAAATTCCCCTTGGATTTCGACATTTTCACATTGTCAATATTGATATAGCCGTTATGAAGCCAATATCTCGCAAACGGCGCGCCGCCGTGCGCACATTCGCTCTGTGCAATCTCGTTTTCATGGTGCGGAAAAATAAGGTCCTTGCCGCCGCTGTGAATATCAATCGTTTCCCCTAAAAAGCGGCCGGCCATCGCCGAGCATTCAATATGCCAACCGGGTCTTCCCATGCCCCACGGGCTTTCCCATGCAATCTCGCTTTCCACCTTGCGCTTTTTCCAGAGCGCAAAATCCAGCGGGTCTTCCTTCCGTTCGTCCACACTAATGCGTGCGCCGGACACAAGCTCCTCCAGCGGCTGGTGGCTGAGCTTCCCGTATTCCTTGAACTTTTTCGTGGAAAAATACACATCGCCATCCACTTCATACGCATAGCCCTTTTCGATTAAATCCGAAACAAGCGCAATAATCGCATCAATGTTCTCCGTTGCACGCGGATGTACCGTTGCCGGCTCAATACCGAGTGCCTGGGCGTCTTCATAATACGCCGCAATATATTTTTCTGCCAGAAGCGGCACCGTGGTATCCTCTTCCTCCGCGCGGCGAATCAGTTTATCGTCTACATCCGTAAAATTCTGCACGAAGGTAACCTTATATCCCAAAAAGCGAAGGTACCGGCGCAGCGTATCAAACACAATAAAAGGGCGCGCGTTTCCAATATGGAAATAATTATATACCGTTGGACCGCAAGAATACATTTTGACCTCACCGGGATTCAGCGGCACAAATTCTTCCTTTTGCCTAGTCATCGTATTATAAAGCTGCATACCAAAAATTCCTTTCGTTTTAAACGCACAAAAAGCCTTGCCTGCCTTCCGGCAGACAACGCGAGCTTACTTTTAGTATTGTATCATAATTCCCCTAGAAAGTCAAACCTTTTTTCGCAGGATATGGAAGGGATCTCTTCTGCCGGAAGATGCCGCCGACAAAGCGGTGTGCGTTTACAAAAAATTTACATCCTGTCGTCAAAAAAGCCTTGCTTCCCCTTCTTCCCTATGGTATACTGAATGCGAATGGAGGCGTAATGCAGTATGACGGAAAAGCCAAAGGGTTTTAAGCAAAAATGGGAAAATTATTGGTATCATCATAAATTCGAAACGCTAATTGCTCTCTTTTTCGTTGCCAGCGCACTTGTGCTTGGCATTGATGTTGCGCAGAAAAAGGACCCGGATATGGTGATTGCCTATGTCAGTGAAGCTTATGGGGATGAGATGCAGTTCCGGCATGTTGAGGATTCCTTCCGCCACATTGTTGGGGATATCAACGGGGACGGGTTCGAAAAAATCAACTATCGTTTTATGGTCATCCGCAAAACCTTTATGGATTCCTACAGTCTCAGCCAGGAGCAGCATTTCAACTATTCCTTTTTAGACAAGGATGTGCGTCTTTATATCATTGAAGAGAAATTTTTTGGAGAAAAAGCGCTCTATTTTGAGCCGCTGGAGGATCTGGTGCCCGCTGATGTTTTGGAGGGCGGTCTCCGAAATGCCGAGGGTGAAATTTGCGCCGTGCCGCTCCTTTCCTGCGCGCTTGCTGCGGATATGGATTGCGCCCGCGAGGAGCTTTATGTGGCGCTCAAGCGCAAAATGGATACGGAAAAGCATGATAAGCTTGTCCCGCTGCAACAGGAAAAAGCCTTTTCACTTTTACGGTATATCATAGAAGGAGAACCCGCATAAACCTTCCTCTGTTACAAAAAGCCGACAGGAAATGTCCCGTCGGCTTTTTTTATTTTTTCCACTCTCCGTATAGCATCTTGGATAAAAACTGTCCGGTATACGAATTTTTATTTTTGGCAATTTCCTCAGGCGTTCCTTCCGCGATTAATCTGCCGCCGCCGTCACCGCCCTCCGGCCCCATGTCGAGAATATAATCGGCCGTTTTAATCACATCGAGATTATGCTCGATGACAATGACCGTGTTGCCGCCTTCTACTAATCGCTGCAAAAGCTCGACAAGGCGGTGCACATCTGCCATGTGCAGACCGGTTGTCGGTTCGTCCAAAATATACACCGTTTTCCCGGTGCTTCGTCTGGAAAGCTCGGTGGCCAGCTTTACCCGTTGTGCCTCACCGCCCGAAAGCAGCGTCGACGGCTGCCCCAGTTTAATGTAGCCGAGCCCCACATCGTATAAGGTTTGCAGTTTCCTTCGGATTCGGGGATGGTTTTCAAAAAATCCCAGTGCCTCCTCCACCGTCATGTCCAGCACTTCAAATATATTCTTACCTTTGTAGGTAACTTCCAGCGTTTCCCGATTGTACCGTTTCCCCTTGCAGACCTCACAGGGTACATACACATCCGGCAGAAAGTGCATTTCGATTTTGATAATGCCATCACCTGCACAGGCCTCACAGCGTCCGCCTTTGACATTGAAGCTGAACCGCCCCGGGGCATAGCCGCGCGCCTTCGCTTCGTTTGCACCGGCAAAAATCGTGCGGATATCCGTAAAAAGCCCCGTATAGGTTGCAGGATTTGAACGCGGTGTTTTCCCGATTGGCGACTGGTCAATGGCAATCACCTTGTCAAGATGCTCCAGACCTTCTACTTTATCACAGGCGCCCGGCACGCACTGGGCACGATTGAGCTCCGCCGCCAGCGTCTTGTAGAGAATTTCATTGACAAACGAGCTTTTCCCGGAACCGGATACCCCTGTCACACACACAAGCATGCCAAGCGGTACGGAAATATCTATATTTTTAAGATTGTTCTGTCTTGCGCCCGTGACCTTTAAAACCCGTCCATCCGGCTTTCGCCGCATCGCAGGGACACCGATTTTCTTCTTACCGGAAAGATACAGACCCGTTTCCGAAGCGGGATTGGCCTTGATTTCTTCCACGGTACCCTCTGCGACAATCTCGCCGCCATGCACACCCGCCCCCGGACCAATGTCCACAATATGGTCGGCTTCATACATCGTCTCCTCGTCATGCTCTACCACAATCAGCGTATTTCCCATATCGCGCAAATTCTTAAGCGCGGTAAGCAATTTCTGATTATCCCGCTGATGCAGTCCGATGCTCGGCTCGTCCAGAATATACAAAACACCCATAAGGCCGGAACCGATCTGCGTTGCCAGCCGAATCCGCTGCGCCTCACCGCCGGAAAGTGTGCCGGCAGAGCGGGAAAGTGTTAAATAGGAAAGTCCCACATTCTGCAAAAAGCCAAGGCGGGCACGGATTTCTTTTAAAATCTGTGCCGCAATGGCGCTCTCCTTTTCTGAAAGCTTCAAATCATCAAAAAACTGCAGAATTTTGTCAACCGAGAGGTCCGTAAGCTGGCGGATGTTGAGCCCGCCGACCGTTACTGCCAGAATCTCCGGGCGCAGGCGCGCGCCGTGGCATGCCGCACACGCTCTGTCCAGCATGTATCCTTCTAGCTCTGCCTTGGCCCATTCCGAGGTCGTTTCCCGATACCGCCGCTCCAGGTTCGGTATAATGCCCTCATAGGGGGCCTGATAGGTGCCGCTCCCGTAGGCGCGCGTATAGGAATAGGTGATTTTTTCCTCTCCGGTGCCATATAAAATTTTGTCGACAATTTCCGGCGGAAGCTTTTCTACCGGCGTATCCAGACTAAACCCATAGTGCGCGGCCAGCCCCTGAAAATACATATTCGCCATGGCGCCGCCATGGTCTCCCACTACCCAGCCGCCAGCCGAAAACGCTCCCTCCAAAATGGATTTTTCGGGACTGCGCAGAACGAGCTTTGGGTCAATCCGCTTTAAAACGCCAAGTCCGGCACAATCCGGGCAAGCCCCGAAGGGGCTGTTAAACGAAAAGGAGCGTGGGGTCAATTCTTCAATATTGATGCCGCAAGCCTCGCAGGCATAGTTCTGGCTGAAGGTCATGCACGCACCATCCACAATCTGCACGAGGCAAAGCCCTTCTGCAAGCGAGAGCGCCGTTTCGAGAGAATCGGCAAGCCGTGCGCGTATATCCGGCCGGATTACAAGCCTGTCTACCACAATTTCAATGGTATGTTTTTTCTTTTTATCCAGCGCGAAGGTTTCATCCAGTTCGTGCATTTCGCCATCAACCCGGACGCGCACATAGCCGGCTTTTCTTGCCGACGCAAACACCTTCTGGTGCTCCCCTTTTTTTGCACGGATGACCGGCGCTAAAAGCAGAATCCGTGTACCCTCCGGAAGATTCCGAATCGTATCCACCATCTGGTCGATTGTCTGCCTTTGGATTTCCTTGCCGCACTTTGGACAATGCGGCACGCCGATCCGCGCGTAGAGAAGGCGCAGATAATCATAAATTTCCGTGACCGTCCCCACGGTGGAACGCGGGTTTTTGCTCGTCGTTTTCTGGTCAATCGAAATCGCAGGGGAAAGCCCTTCAATGTATTCCACATCCGGTTTTTCCATCTGTCCCAAAAATTGCCGCGCATACGAAGAAAGGCTTTCAACATACCGCCTTTGCCCTTCGGCATAAATCGTATCGAACGCCAGCGAAGTTTTTCCGCTCCCGGAAAGCCCTGTAAAGACAATCAGTTTGTTGCGCGGCAATGTAATATCTATGTTTTTCAGGTTGTGCACCTTGGCACCGCGAATCACAATTTTATCCTGCATGCTTTTTCATTCCTTATCGGTTTTTACTTTTTGAGTTCTTCCATAAAGGCATGTATGGCGCTCTCAAATTTATTGTCGCCCGGCTTATAATACACCTTATCCAAAAGCACATCCGGCAAGTACTGCTGGCGGACATAATGTCCCGGGAAGGCATGGGGATACTGATAGGTAAGCCCGCGCCCCATTTTCGCCGCCCCCGCATAATGTGCATCGCGAAGATGTGCAGGAATCTCCCCTGTTTTTCCATTTTCCACATCAGAAAGCGCTGCATCGATAGCCGAGATGGCGCTATTGCTTTTTGGCGCCGTTGCCAGAAGCAGTACGGCCTCCGCCAGCGGGATCCGCGCTTCCGGAAAGCCCAACTGTAGCGCGCTATCCACACACGCTTTCGTAACCGAAACGGCCTGCGGATAGGCAAGACCAACATCCTCTGCCGCAATAACCAAAAGTCGCCGGCAAATGCTGATTAAATCGCCTCCGGCCACAAGGCGGGCCAGATAATGCACCGCCGCATCCGGATCGCTCCCACGGATCGATTTCTGAAAAGCGCTCAAAATATCATAATGGCTGTCGCCGTCCCGGTCATACCGCATACCGCGGCCGGAAAGACATTCTGCCGCAAGTTCTGCTGAAATTGAAATTTCGCCTTTCTCGTTCATCGGCGCCGTCCGCGCCGCGACCTCCAGGGCTGTCACCGCCTTCCGGACATCGCCGCCGGCCGCCTCCGCCATATACGCACAAACCGATTCCGTTAACATTACCGGCATGCCTTCCTTTTGCAAAATCGAGACGGCGCGCCAAAGCGCTTCCATAATGTCGGCAGGCTCTACCGGGCGAAACTCCAAAACCGTAGAGCGGGATAGTATGGCATTGTAAATATAAAAATACGGATTTTCCGTTGTGCTGGCGATGAGTGTGATGCGGCCGTCCTCAATAAACTCAAGAAGGGACTGCTGCTGTTTTTTATTGAAATTCTGAATTTCGTCGAGATATAAAAGCACACCGCCGAGACCTGCAAAACCGTCCAGCTCTGCAACAATCGCCTTGATATCCGCTACCGACGCATTGGTAGCATTCAGGCGATGCAGGCGTTTCCCCGTCCGCTCTGCAAGCATCGAGGCAACTGTTGTTTTCCCCGTGCCGCTCGGGCCGTAAAATATCATATTGGACACCTGTCCGGTAGAAAGCATGCTGTTTAAAAGCTTTCCTTCTCCCAGAAGATGTTTTTGCCCCACAACTTCCTCGGGCGTTTTGGGGCGTATTCTGTCTGCAAGTGGCTGCATATCCCTCTTCCTTTCTGCACACAATATGAAAAGTATATCATATTTACAGAAAAAATACAAGAAAAAAGGGAGATATGTCCGGAAAAATCTGCAAAAAAGAGGAGCGTACATCGCTCCCCTCTTCTTTATAATTCTCTTTTCCCTTTCTTCTATGCGTTTTCCAGCATGTTTTCTATAAAAATTCCATAGCCCCGCGCTGGGTCATTCACAAACACATGCGTAATGGCACCGATAAGTTTTCCGTTTTGTTCGATGGGGCTGCCACTCATTCCCTGAATAATGCCGCCTGTATATGCCAGAAGTCTTTCGTCGGTAATCCGCAGGCACATACTTTTGGTTTCCTCGCTCTGGCGTGGATACACCGCCTCAATTTCAGCCGCATACGCACGGGGCTTGCCGCCTTCAATGTCGCTATACACGATGCAAGGCCCCTTTTCCACCTCATTGGAAAGCCCCAAAGGCAAGATTTTGCCTCCTGCCGCGCCGGAAAGCGTGCCATAAATGCCGACAGCTGTATTTTCGGCAATGGTTCCGATTTCCTCGCCAAAGACTCCTTGTACGGCGCCGGGTGCACCCCGCTCCCCTTTTTGAATGTGGGTAATATCCATGGCCGTTACGGCACCCTTTTCAACCGATACCACGGTTTTGGTGTCCGCATCCGCGATGGCATGTCCCAGTGCACCAAAACGCCCGCTTTCCGGTCGGGAAAAAGTCAGCGTGCCGACACCGGCAGCACTGTCCCGTACCCAAAGCCCCAGTTTATATGCCGCACCCTCCGCATAATAGACCGGCTGAATCGAAAGCGTTTGCTTCTGTCCGTCACGCTCGCGTTCGATTTCAAGCGGCATTCCTGCGCTTTCAGCAACAGTCTTTGTCAGCATTTC
The DNA here is from genome assembly GCA_045531355.1 of Clostridia bacterium. Taxonomy (GTDB): domain Bacteria; phylum Bacillota; class Clostridia; order UMGS1883; family UMGS1540; genus SIG447. Next base: position 10,349 of record JAZSDW010000070.1, read on the forward strand.
GCTGTTTTGAATCGGTTTGCCGTTCACCGTGAGAATACGGTCACCCGCCCGGATGCCGGCTTTCTTTCCCGGTGCAATGCCGGTGCCAGGAATTTCCGAAAGGCCAATCACCAAAACGCCATCCATATACATTTTAATTCCTACGAGCTCACCTAAAACCTCTACTGCATCTTCCTCAACCACCCGCACATTCACAGTCTTACCAAAAAGACCAAGCGAGGAAAAGCGGAGCTGAAAATCGCCGGGCGTGGTTGGTGTCACACTTAAATTCGGCCCATTTTTTGCAAACAAAAAGCCGGCCTCCGTCGCCGAAGGTGCGACGAAAGCCGGAAGTGTGTGCGCCTTGCCTTTCAGGAGTGTCAACGCCGGCGGCAACCCCGAAAGCTGCCCAAAACCGCACATCGAAACTAAAAGCGCGCCCGCCACTACATACAACACGATTCGTTTAAAAAATCGCAACTGTCTCACCTCGCCATTATTTTTTCCGTCTTTGACGAGGATATGAGCATTAAATTTTGTTAATTTGTTTTTGGGAAAATTTGTTAAACTTCTATGCAGCTACCGGTGGCGCACCCTTTTCCCTTGCGCGTTTTCGCACCACGAGGTAGGTGACAAAATGTGTCGAGCCTGTTAAAATCCAGCTGACAACATAGGAAATCAAAAGCGATTCTATTGTGCGATAGTGGGCAAATACTGTGTACACCCATACAATTCGCAATACGCACGCGCCCATCAGCGAAACACACATGGGAAACACGGAATAGCCGAGGCCGCGCACCGCGCCCATAATCGTTTCCATGACGCCGCAGATGAAATAAGGCAGCGCAAGGAATAAAAATCGTTTCGCGCCCCAGAAGACTACCGCCGGGTCATTGGTGTAGATAGATAAAATCTGCTCGTCAAACAAAATGACGAGTCCTCCAAGAAGAATGCCGATGACCGAAACCGTAATACAGCTAATGCCAAGGCCACGGTCGATACGCTTAAATTGGCGGGCTCCCATATTTTGTCCTGTGAAAGTCAGCATCGTCTGGTACACCGCGTTCATAGCCGTATACACAAACCCTTCTACATTCGCCGCCGCCGCATTTCCGGCTACCACGACCGCACCAAAGGAATTGATGGAAGACTGGATAATCATGTTGGAAACCGAAAAGAATGAACTTTGCAGACTTGCCGGCACGCCGATTGTGATAATGGAAACCGTTTCCGCCTTATGCAAACGCAGCTTTTGCAGCTGCAGCCGCAGAGGGCCTTCCTCGTGCAGGAGGCAAAGAAGCACCAAAATTGCCGAAACGAACTGGGAAGTTGCCGTAGCAACGCCAACGCCTACAGCACCCATTTGAAAGACAAGCACAAAAATCAAATTGAGGCAGACATTGAGAACACCGGCCACAATCAGAAAGTAAAGCGGGCGCACCGTGTCTCCTTTTGCCCGCAAAATCGCCGTGCCGAAATTATAAACGACGCTCGCCGGAACCCCAACGGCATACGCACGCAGATACGCAGTTGCACTCGGCAGAATATCGAGCGGCGTATCCATTAGATTTAAAAAGAGCTTCGCCATAAAAAAGAGAACAGCACCGCCAAGGATGCCGATGATAGCACTCAAAGAAATGGCACTATGTACGGTGCGGGAAACGCCTTGCATATCCCTGGCACCGATATACCGTGCCGCCAAAACATTTGTTCCGATGCTGAAGCCGATACAAAGGTTGACAATTAAATTCACCGTGGAACTGGTCGCGCCCACTGCTGCAAGCTCCAACTCCCCGGCGAATTTGCCGACTACGATGATATCAGCAGCATTAAACAAGAGCTGTAAAATTCCGCTGAAAATCAAGGGAATTGTAAATAAAAGCATATTTTTCAGTATCGGACCGTCCAGCAAATTGGCTCTGGATATTTTCATGTGCATTGCTATTCCTCCGTTCCCGCTTGTACTCTATCACATTTTCCCTCCTCTGTCAAGACATCCCATGCCTTTTTCGAACGCCTTCCGATTTTTGCTATTAAAAGTTTGACTTTTTCTACAAGATATAGTATAATGGATTTTATAGAAAGGTGGTATATATGGCAACTTACGGAAACGATAGTATCAAATCCTTAAAAGGGGCAGACCGCGTCCGGAAGCGTCCCGGCGTTATTTTCGGCTCGGACGGGCTGGAAGGCTGTCAGCACGCTTTTTTTGAAATTGTATCGAACTCCATAGATGAAGCCAGAGAAGGCCACGGTAAAGTGATTGAGGTCACGCGCTTTCTGGATAAGTCGATTGAAGTGCGCGATATGGGGCGCGGCATCCCGATGGAATATAATCCCAAAGAAGAACGCTATAATTGGGAGCTTGTATTCTGTGAGATGTATGCTGGCGGCAAATACGAAAACAATTCCGGCCAGAACTATGAATACAGCCTCGGCCTCAACGGTCTCGGAAGCTGTGCAACGCAGTATGCCTCGGAATACATGGAGGTCACCGTACAAAGGGATGGCTATCGGTATCAGCTTTTCTTTGAAAAAGGGGAAAACCAGGGCGGTCTTTATAAAGAACAGGTGCGCTATCGGCATACGGGGACGACGATTAAGTGGCGGCCGGACCTTGATGTTTTCACCTCCATCGACATCCCGCTCGAGTATTTTCAGACCGTTCTGAAAAAGCAGGCCGTTGTCAATGCCGGTATCACCTTCAAGCTGAAAAATGAAACCCGGGAAGGCATGGAGGAGTTCGTGTATGTATACGAAAACGGCATTACGGACTATTTAGCGGAAGTTGCAGGACAGGATGCGATGACCGGAATCGCCCGCTTTGAAACGGAATGCACCGGGCGCGACCGCGAGGATATGCCGGACTATAAACTGCGCATGGAGACGGTGTTTTGCTTTAACAATTTAAATCCGATTTTGGAATACTACCACAATTCCAGCTTTCTGGAGCATGGCGGCTCGCCGGACCGTGCAGTAAAAAGTGCGTTTGTTTCAGCGATTGATGCCTACATCCGTTCAGCCGGAAAATATACAAAGGGTGAATCAAAAATCACTTTTACGGATGTGCAGGACAGTCTTTGCCTCATCATGAATTCTTTTTCGACGATGACGAGCTATGAAAACCAGACGAAAAAGGCCATTACAAATCCCTTTATCGCAGAAGCGATGACCGCGTTTTTGCGGAAAAATCTCGAAATTTATTTTATTGAGAACCGGATTGAGGCGGAGAAAATTGCCGAGCAAGTGCTTCTCAATAAACGAAGCCGCGAAACGGCTGAAAAAACGAGGGTAAACCTCAAAAAGAAATTGGCAAAAAATATAGATGTCACCAACCGCGTGCAAAAGTTTGTGGATTGCCGCACGCGGGACACGGAACGGCGTGAACTGTATATCGTGGAAGGCGACTCGGCACTCGGCTCCGTAAAGCTTGCCCGAAACGCGGAATTTCAGGCAATTATGCCGGTGCGCGGTAAAATTCTGAATGTTTTAAAATGCGATTTACCCCGCATTTTTAAAAGCGATATTATTATGGACCTCATGCGTGTTTTAGGTTGCGGCATCGAGGTGAAGGCAAAGGACTTTACGGCCTTTGATATGGACAACCTTCGTTGGGATAAAATTATTATCTGCACCGATGCGGATGTCGACGGATATCATATCCGCACCCAGATTCTCGCTATGCTCTTCCGCCTGACTCCTACGCTGATTCGGGAAGGAAAGGTCTATATCGCCGAATCGCCTCTGTTTGAAATCACGACAAAAAATGATACCTTCTTTGCCTATACCGAGCAGGAAAAAACGCAGATTCTGGAGAGCCTCGGCAATACCCGCGCCACCATTCAGCGCTCGAAGGGACTTGGTGAGAACAACCCCGATATGATGAGCAAAACTACGATGAATCCGGAGTCCCGCCGCCTTATCAAGGTGCTCCCTGAGGATGTGGAGAAAACGGCAGAAGTCTTTGAACTCCTTTTAGGTGACAACCTGCAGGGCCGGAAAGACCATATTGCCGCCGTGGGCGCGCAGTATATAGACCTTGCGGATGTTATGTAACCGCAAGTTTTGGACTTAAAAAAGATACGACGCATGCTTTTTGCATGCGTCGTTTTTTAATATAAAGGAATGTATTCGTCTTGCACGGATTTCCCGAAATGCTCCTTAAGATACAAAATCGCACGGCGGTATCCGTCAAAGCCAAGCCCCATAAAGGTTTTAACGGCCACAGCCCGCACATACGAAATCTGACGGAAAGCTTCGCGCCGCCGTACATCCGAAATATGTACCTCTACCGTGGGCAGGCTGACCGCTTCGATTGCATCGGCAATTGCGATGCTCGTATGTGTGTATGCCGCAGGATTGATTACAATGCCGTCCGCTTTACCATAAGCTTCCTGAATTTTCGTAATGATTTCGCCTTCGGAATTGGACTGGAATACCTCAATTTCAATTCCCTCCGCTTCCCCGACACCCAAAAGGAACGCCACCAGGTCCGCATAGGTTTGTGTCCCGTAAATTTCCGGTGCACGAATGCCCAGCATATTGAGATTGGGGCCGTTAATCACAAGAATTTTCATAAAGCCGTATCACCCTTTCTGTTATTTCTGCCTCCGAAGCCTGATTTTCAATTTCAATGTCGGCAAGTGCCGCATAAAGCGGCGCCCGTGCCTGATACATGACCGCAAGGTCGGCAGTTTCCGAAAGCGGTCGCCCGCCGCGTGCCAGCTGATTTATATCACGCTGCACCCATAGAATTACGCCGTTTTGTCGAAGATGCGGCGCATTTTCCGCTCTGGTTACGCATCCGCCACCGGTGGCCAGAATTAACCCGCATTCCTTCCCGTACTGTTTTATAATCTCGGTCTCTCTTCTGCGGAAGCCTTCCTCTCCCTCGTTTTGAAAAATCTCCGGAATGCGCATACCGGCTGCTGCCTCGATCTCCGCATCCGTATCGACCATCCGTCGCCCCATTTTTTCGGCGACAGCGCGGGCGATGGTGCTTTTCCCGCAGCCGGGCATCCCAATCAGCACCAGATTTTTCTGTTTCTTTTTAAGACCTGACAAAATTTTTTCTATTTGCTCGTCCCCAATCGGTGTGCCTGCAAAAAGTTCTGCACTTTCCTTCGCCTGCGCTACCAGCATGGGAAGGCCGTTTTGACACGGAATCCCAAGCGTCTCCGCCTCTAGAAGAAGCGCCGTTTTGTCCGGATTATAAAGGATATCTAATACGGCGCTGCACTTTGGAAATTTCAAAAGGGAAACAGGTGCTTTTCCCGTTTCGGGATACATGCCGACCGGCGTGGTATTCACCAAAATTTCAGCATCCGCATGGTTTGAAAGATTCCCATAATGGTTTTCCCCGCTTCTGGAAATGATGACGACTGCGCCGGCGCCCATATCACGGCAGACGGCCTCGGCCGTGGCTGCCGCGCCACCGCTTCCTAAAATGACCACCTTTTTTCCCGCCGGGGAAGCGCCCATTTTTGTCAGCATATAAGAAAATCCGAAATAATCGGTATTGTGCCCATAGAGCCCGCCGTCTTTCGTCCGCACGATGGTGTTAACGCTCTGAAGGCGCTCGGCAAGCGGGGAAAGCACCGTGCAATAGGGCAAAACTGCCTTCTTATAGGGAATAGTGACATTGATACCATCAAAATCTCTCGCCTGCAAAAAGGCGGGAAGCGCCTCCTTTGCAATTTCAAAAAGCGAATAGGAATACGCGCCCAGCGCCGCATGAATCTGCGGCGAATAGCTGTGCGTGAGTTTTTCGCCAATTAGACCACACTTTTTCATCACATTCCCTCAAATCGTTTCCGTATAGCTTCCAAGATACCGGAATTCTTCACTCATTTTCTCGAGCGCGCAAACAAGCTGCGCAAACGCTTCGCCGTAAATGCTCGTTTCCAAATCAAAGTAAAACATGAACTCAAAATTACGCTCCGGCATCGGGCGGCTTTCCAGCTTGACGAGATTGATACCGAGACTGTAAAAGCAGGAAAGCACCTTATAAAGTGCACCCGGCTCGTGCGGCAAAACCATCATGATACTCGTTTTGTCCGCCCCCGGATAAATTTCGAGTTTCCGGGAAATGCAGATAAAACGCGTATAGTTATTGCCGGAATCCTGCACGGCTTCTTCGAGGCACGAAAGTCCATATAACGCCGCACAATGTCTTGCACTTAGTGCCGCAACATCGCTTCTTTCCGATTCCGCCACCATTTTGGCCGCCATCGCCGTATTTTCGCAAGGCGTTACGCGGATATCCGGCCCGAGCGCGGAAAGAAATCCGCTGCATTGCCGGATGGCCTGCTCATGCGTAAAAATTTCGCGGATATCGGATTTTTTCGCGCCTTTCTTTGCCAGAAGGGTATGATCGACCTTAATGCGTGTGCTTTTTACAATATAAAAATTATGCGCCCGCATTTTATCATACACTTGATTGACAGAGCCGGCCGTGCTGTTTTCAATCGGCAAAACGCCGTAGCGGCACAGTCCCTTCTCGATGGCGGAAAATACGCCGTCAAAAGAATTAAAATATAAAATATCCGCTCTTTGCAGCATTCTGTCACAGGCCATTTGCGCGTATGCGCCCTCCACGCCCTGACATGCTACCGTTGCCTTCTGCGGAAATTCGCAATTTTCCATTTCATGTCTCGCGGCCAAAATCGTATCATAAAGCGGACTTTCCGGCTCCATCAGTTTTGCCTGATACGCACGGCTGAGTGCAAAAATCGAGCTGTATAAGGTCCCTACATAAGACGAAAACGCCTCGCCGGCCTCCGCTTCCACGGCCGCCAGCTTTTCCCGCTCCCGCTTCACATCTAAAACCGGAAGCCCTTGTTCCTTCTTATAGGCCGCAATATCCCCAGCAATTTCCATTCGTTTTGTAAAAAGTTCCACGAGCTTTGTATCAATTGTATTGATTTCGTCCCTATACTGTGTAAGCTTATTTTCCATCTTCTATATCTCCTTCCAAACACTTTTCGGGTCTAAGAGCGCATCCAAAAGCACGAGCGCTGTCATCGCTTCCAGAACGGGGACTGCTCTCGGCACAATGCATGGGTCATGTCGACCTGTAACCGTCAAGGTTTCAGCCGTTTTGTTCACTATGTTCACGCTCTCCTGCGGCATGGAAATCGAAGGCGTAGGCTTTACTGCCACCTCGTATACAAGGGGCATGCCCGTTGTAATGCCGCCCAATGTGCCGCCATGACGGTTGGTGCAGGTTTTTATCTGCCCGGCTTCGTCCATATAAAAGGCGTCATTATTCTCGCTTCCATATAAATCTGCTGCCGCAAAACCATTCCCGAAGGCAATTCCGCGTATCGCCGGAATCCCAAAAATCGCTTCGGCCATACGCCCCTCTATGCGGCGGAACATGGGTGCCCCCAGCCCTGCCGTTAGGCCTATGGCCGCGACCATAACCGTACCACCGACCGAATCACCCCTAAGGCGCGCCGTTTCAATTTCGTGCTGCATTTCTTCACCGGCCGCATCGTCATAGGTCGGAAACGCTTTCGCCGCAATGCGCCGCAGCGCCGGCATGTCTTCCGCTCCATAGGTCGGGGCTTTCCCTTCTATACCATGAATGCGCTGCACATGCGCAAAAATCTCAATTCCTTTTTTCTGAAGCATCTGCATTGCAATTCCGCCGGCAATGCAAAGCGGTGCCGTCAGCCGGCCGGAAAAATGGCCGCCGCCGCGCCTGTCCTGAAACCCGCCGTATTTGATCTCCGCCGAAAGGTCCGCATGGCCGGGACGCGGCACTTCCTGATGCGCCGCATAATCGCCGGAACGCGTATTTGTATTTTGTATTGTGGCAAGAATCGGTGCGCCAGTTGTGACATTGTCCATAAGACCGGATAAAAAGGTCGGCACATCCGCTTCTTTACGGGGCGTGGAAAACCGGTTTTGTCCCGGCGCCCGGCGCTTTAGAAAAGCGGAAAGCGCCTCCATATCGACCGTAAATCCGGCCGGAAGCCCGTCTATAATAACGCCAAGCGCTTCCCCGTGCGACTCACCGGCTACCGATACCCGGATGTTGTTTCCAAAACTACTGCTCATCTTACTACCTCCTCAATCCCGCCGCCAAGAAATTGAAACTGCTCCCAGAAGTCGGGATACGATTTTTGCACAGCCTCTGCACCCTTTATGTAAACTTTCTCTCGGCAAAGGAGGGAAGCAATGGCCGCCGCCATGCAGATTCTATGGTCCCCTGCGCTATCTACGCGTCCGCCTTCCAGTGGTACACCGCCAGTAATGAGAAGGCCGTCCGCCATTTCTGTAATTTCTCCGCCAAGGTTTGAAAGCATTGTGGATACCGATCGCAAGCGGTCGCTTTCCTTAAGTCGAAGGCGTTTCGCCCCATAAATGCGGGTTTTGCCCGTGGCGGCCGCCGCCAAAACTGCCAGAATCGGTACAAGATCCGGAATTTGCATCGCATCAATTTCCAAAGCGGCGAGCGGTGCTTTTTTCACCGTTATCCCGTCTGTTTCCGTTTGTACTTGTGCGCCAAACGCCGCAAGAAGCCTGTAAATTTCTTTATCGCCTTGCAGAGAATCCATGGAAAGTCCCCGCATTGTAATGCCATTCCCAAGTGCGCCGGCCGCAAGGAAGAAAGCCGCATTCGACCAGTCCCCTTCTACCCAAAGCGGCGCGCCGCTTTCATTTCGATACTGCTGGGCGCCCGGAATGTGCCAAAAATCCCCCTCGCGCTCAATGCGGATTCCAAAACGCCGAAGCACTTCTATCGTCATTTCGACATATTGGGCGGATTCCAGTTCCCCCGCCAGAACGAGCCGGCTATCTGTCTCTAAAAGCGGCAACGCCAGAAGAAGCCCGCTGATAAACTGTGAGGACACATCCCCCGGAAGCCGGTAGGTACCGCCCGTAAGCTGCCCTTCACAAGCAAGGATCGTTTCGGTTTCCCACCAAAGCTTCATCCCATGCGCCTCCAGCTCTTCCCAAAGCGGGGAAAGCGGCCGTTTCGGGAGACGCCCGGAAAGCAGAAACCGAGTGGAAATACCCTTTGCGCCGGCTACCGGCAGAAGAAAACGGAGTGTGGAGCCACTTTCGCCGCAATCGGCCCATGCCACCTTGTCCCGCTCACCCAGCGAAACGGAAAACCCGTCGGCCTCTCGCCGCACGACATGCCCCATTGCCGTAAGACACCGGGCTGTGGCATCAATATCCTGTGAGGTTTCCCTGCAAAGGACTTTGTGTGCTTCTCCGGAAAGTGCTGCACAAATGAGTAGCCTGTGCGCCTGTGATTTCGAAGCAATCGCCCCTATCGTTCCCGAAAGACTCCGTGGTGAAATACATAGTTCCATACGCGCTTCCTTCCTTTACATTCCGCTTTCTAAAAAGGCCGGCAATTCCCCGATGGGGACCGGATATAGTCGGCATCGTCCGATGTCTTCCGGAACCACCAGTGTTATTACATCCCCCTGCCTTTTTTTATCGCCAAGCATCGCCGCATAAAGCGATTCTTTTGTATACGCCGTTTGGGTTGGCAGCCCAAACTGCCTGCAAACGGAGGCAATTTTGTCCCCAAGTGTTCTTTCGCAAAGACCGTTTGCCGTTGCACACGCTGCCATCATCACCATGCCCATGGCTACAGCCTGTCCATGCGAAACTGCATATCGGCTGCATGCTTCTATCGCATGGCCGAAAGTATGTCCCAAATTTAAAAGCTGACGGTTTCCCTTGTCAAACTCGTCTTCTTCGACAATTTTACTTTTCATTCTGATGCAGGCAGCAATCACCCGTTCCCTATCAAAAGCTATGCCGGCTTCCTCCAGATGCGCAAAAAGCGCCGTATCCCCGATAACACCGTATTTGATAACTTCAGCACAACCGTCCGAAAAAGTTGCTTTTGGAAGCGTTTTTAATACCGCTGTGTCGCAGAGCACGGCTTTGGGCTGGTAGAAAGCCCCTGCCAGATTTTTCCCTGCTGCAAGATCAATGGCTGTTTTCCCACCAACCGACGAATCCACCATCGCCAGAAGCGTTGTTGGAATCTGGATAAAGGGAATCCCGCGCAAATAGGTGGCTGCCGCAAATCCTGCCAAATCACCAACCACGCCGCCGCCAAACGCCAGAAGTAAATCCGCGCGCGTAAGCTTCTCTTCGGCTAGAAATTCTAAAAGTCTTATATATTGTGCTGCCTGTTTCGAGCCCTCTCCCGGCGGAATCACAAATTTTACAAACCGAATCCCACTTCGGGAAAGAGAAGACTCCAGCGTTTTCCCGTGCAAGGCATCCACCGTCTGATCCGTCACAATCGCGACATATCGTCCCGGACAAAACGGCAAAAGAAATTCTCCAGCCACCTCGAGCGCGTTTTCCTCCAGAAATACTGTATAGGGCTTCGCCGTTTTTACCTGTATTTTCATCCGTCAATCTCCCCTTTTATTCGGCGCCCATCCTCTAAAAGCTGCCATAAGGTCTCTGCGTCTTCCTTCGTGAGCGCCTCCCGATATGCTTCTAAATTTTCCATAAGACAATCGATTTCCTTTAAAAGCGGCTCCCGATTTTCCAAAAACAGCTCTGTCCACATATCCGGCTGCAAATGCGCCACACGCGTTAAATCGCGATAACTGCCGGCAGAATGGCCCTTGTGCTGCTTCGCCGTTGGCGATTTTACATATGCGTTCGACACCAGATGTGCAAGCTGCGAGGTGAACGCAATCCGCGTATCGTGCGCCGCCGCGGTGGTCACGCTCATGAACCCGAAGCCAAGTGGCAGAAGACATTCCTTCACCCTGTCGAGAAGAGCAATATCGTCAAATACCGGTGGGACAACCACCATGGTAGCGCCTCTGTATAAATCTGCACGGCTATGCTTAAAGCCGGAACGGTGTGTGCCGGCCATAGGATGCCCACCGACAAATACGAATCCGTGCGCCTTTGCCAGCGCAAATCCTTTTTCGCAAACGCTCTGCTTTGTGCCGCAGAAATCGACTACCAGCGTATTCTTGCCAAAATTCGCAGCGTTTTCCTCCAAAAATGTGACCGCCGCTTTCGGATAGAGCGCAATAATAATCATATCGCACGCCGCCATTTTTTCCGGCGAAAGCGTATCATCCACCGCGCCGCAAAGGATGGCATATTCGAGCATCAGCTTGTCCCGGTCATCTGCGAAAACCGTATGTCCTGCAAGCTTATAAGCTCTTGCGGCGCTTCCGCCCATAAGCCCAAGACCTACAATTCCAATCTGCATCCTCATCCCTACCTTCATTTTATAGTGCCGTATACCTTACAGAATTTCCCGTACCTTTTGAATTTTATTGGAAAGGTGGCAAAACGCATCCGGCGTCAGGGACTGGGCCCCGTCGCAAAGCGCATGCGCCGGGTCGTTATGCACCTCTATCATAAGCCCGTCAACACCCGCAGCCGTCGCGGCCATTGCCATAGGCTCTACCAGGCGGGCTTTTCCGGTTGCATGGCTCGGATCTGCAATCACCGGCAGGTGCGAAAGCTCATGCAAAAGCGGAATGCTGGAAATATCCATGGTGTTGCGTGTGTAAGTTTCATAGGTCCGGATGCCGCGCTCACACAGAATTACATTGCCGTTGCCACCAGCCATAATATATTCCGCACTCATCAGGAACTCCTTGAGCGTATTGGCAAGACCACGCTTTAAAAGAACCGGCTTTTTCGTTCTGCCCAGTTCCTTTAAAAGATCAAAGTTCTGCATGTTCCTGGCACCCACCTGAATCAGATCCACCTCTTCAAAAAGGTCCAAATGATTCGCATTCATAATTTCCGTTACAATCGGCATCCCGGTAACTCGTTTTGCCTCAAGAAGCAGTTCAATCCCATCTGCTCGAAGGCCTTGAAAATCATAGGGAGAGGTGCGGGGTTTGAATGCGCCTCCGCGCAAAAGGCTGGCACCTGCTGCTTTGACCTTCTCTGCTACCTCGATAATCTGGTCATGCGATTCCACAGAACACGGCCCTGCAATCATGGCAAAATGTCCGCCGCCGATTTTTACACCACCTACATCCACCACGGTATCCTCAGGATGGAATTTCCGGTTGCACTGCTTAAACGGGTCGGACACGCGCTTGACAGATTCGATAATTGCGAGGCTGTCCAAAAGCTCCATATCAATTTTGGAAGTGTCTCCCACCAGCCCTAAAACCGTATAATCCACGCCGCATGAACGGTGTACCTCAACGCCCTGTTCCTCAAGCCATTGGACAAGATGGGCAATCTGCTCTTCGCTGGTTTTCTTTTTGATAACTGCGATCATTTTTATTCCTCCTGAAAAAAATAAGGCTACACAGAGGATTTCTGTGTAGCCTGCTATACGAACCGCGTTTGCCTTTAGTTCAAACTGTTTGCAACACAAAAACCCTTTACTTTGGTGCTGTTAAAGTAAAAGTAAAAGTAATATTTGTTTGCAAACAGATTGTTGTGCATGGCAAAAGACCTTCTTTCTTTGTATGAATTTAGTATACGCCTAAAAAATTTTTTTGTCAAGAACTTTTTTTAAATTTTTTTGGATTGACACCTTCCTATAAATAGCGTATAATAGGGAAAACAGAAGTGGAGGCATTTATGAGAAAAAGAATTTTATCCATCCTTTTATGCGGGTTCCTTTTCGCGATGCCGGTTTCGGCCTCCGTTTGTGAACTCAACATCGGCGATCGTTCTCTTCGTACCTTTGAAGATGGCGCCATCGGCGAAATCCCACTCGACGCCCCGGCCTTTTTAAGCCCTGAAGGGCGCACAATGGTTCCCATCCGGGCCATTGCCACGGCGCTCGGCGCCGAAGTAGGCTGGGTAGACGAAACGAAAACGGTTACGCTTACAAAAGGCGACACCACCCTGTCGCTTACGATAGGCGCAAATATGGCGTTTCGAAATGGGGAGGCTATGCAGCTGGATAGCCCGCCGTGCATTGTAGAAAAGCGTACAATGGTGCCGCTTCGCTTTATCAGCGAAGCCTTTCTGGCCGAGGTTTCTTATCTGGATGCGACAAAGTGTGTTTTAATTGATGCTAGTGGCGTCATTATGCGTACCGCGTCTTCGTGTCTGACGAAAGCCCAGCTGGATACACTCTGTGGCCTTTTGCACCACCAAAACCAGGCGGATGCGGCTGCATATGGTATCGACAAGGAAACCTTCACAAAACTTTGTGTTGAAGCCGCCTACGAACACGGCATGGAGCTTCTGAAAATGGAAGCCGCCTTCCCGGAAATTACGGCCGACGCTGAAACAATGCAAAAGATTTCCGAAGAAGCTGCAGCGCTTTCTTCTGGTCCCTATATGCCGCTTCCAGGCATGCGCGCGCTTCTCCATCTGCGCATGTATCAAACAGGCAGCCAGATGGTCTATGCACATTTCATGGAAAAGAAGGCAGACTTTCTGGACACCTATCTGCAGAATTATATCTGTGCAAAGCATGTTTTATGTCAAGACGAAGAAACAGCGAAGCTCGTCTATGAAAAAGCGATTGGCGGTGAATCGTTTGATGCGCTGATTTCTGCCTATAATATAGACCCCGGCATGTCCGCAAATCCCGATGGCTATGTGTTTACGCGCGGCGAAATGGTGCTTCCTTTTGAAGAAGCTGCCTTTTCCGCCCGAGAAGGTGAAATCACCCCGCCGGTAAAAACAGATTATGGCTACCATGTTCTCCAGCGTCTGCCACTGCCAAAGATGAGCGACGATACGCTTATTCAGCTTGCGTATCCCGTCATTTTGGCACGCTACCAGGCAGCAGAAACGCCGCAGTGCTTTAAAACCGTAGAGGAACTGCTTCCTCTGTATCAAACCGCAGAATAAGGTAAGAGCCGGGAAGCATTCCCGGCTCTTCGTTTATTCTCTTACTTTTCCTGCTCAGCTTCAGCCTTCGCCTTATCAATGATAACCTGCGCTACATTCTGAGGGGCTTCCTCGTACCGCTCAAAAGTAAGGCGGAAGGAGCCGCGTCCCTGCGTCATGGAGCGAAGGTCGGTCGCGTACTTGTGCATTTCGCTCATTGGCACCTCAGCCTCTACGCGTCCCTGTCCTTTTCCCAAATGATCCATGCCTAAAATTCTGCCGCGACGCTTATTCGCATCGCCTACGATATCACCCATGTAGCTCTCCGGCACGAACACCTCCAGCTTTCCGTACGGCTCTAACAGAACCGGTCCCGCCTGCTTTAACCCTTCTTTATAAGCAAGAGAAGCCGCTACCTTAAAGGCCATTTCGGAAGAATCAACCGGATGGTACGAGCCGTCTACGAGCGTGGCCTTCAGACCGACTACGGGATATCCGGCCAGCACGCCCTTCTGGATACATTCTCTGAGCCCCTTTTCTACGGCCGGGAAAAAGTTCTTGGGAACCGCACCGCCGAAAATATTGGTTTCAAACACGAGATCGTCCCCTTCGGTCGGCTCAAACTCAATCCATACATCCCCGAACTGTCCGTGTCCGCCGGATTGCTTTTTGTGGCGGCCTTGTACCTTTACTTTCTTGTGAATGGTTTCTCGGTAAGCCACCTTCGGCTCAATCAAATCCACCGAAACACCAAACTTTGTTTTCAGCTTACTGATAATAACATCAAGATGCTGCTCGCCAATACCGGAAATGACCTGCTGGCGTGTTTCCGTGTTGTTCTCAACCTTAAAGCACGGATCCTCCTCCTCAAGCTTATGGAGCCCGCTGCTGATTTTTTCTTCGTCGCCCTTCGCCTTCGGCACAATGGCGAGCGAAAGATTTGGCTCCGGAAATTCGATGCCGGGCAGCGTGAGCGGTTCGGACGGGCTACATAAAGTCTGCCCCGTTTTCGTTGTGGCGAGCTTCGTCACCGCGCCGATGTCGCCAGCAGAAATGGAATCCACCTCTATTTGCTTCTTACCGCGAAGCACAAAAAGCTTCCCGATTTTCTCCTGCGCACCAGTAGCCGTATTGAGCACGGTGGAATCTGCCTTCAAAACGCCGGAATATACACGGAAAATAGAAATTTTTCCAACAAACTGGTCCGCAATGGTTTTAAATACAACTGCCGCAAGCGGGCCTGCCGGATCTGGCGGCAACACCTTATCTTCGCCCGCCTTGTCCTTGGCAACGACCTCATTTAAATTCAGTGGCGTGGGGAAATAATCGGCAATGGCGTCCATGACTTTCATAACACCCATATTGGTTGTGGCACTTCCGCAGAAAACAGGCACAATGCCTTCCTGCTTGAAACTGGTCTTGATTGCCGTCGCAATTTCTTCTACCGTGAATTCTTCGCCGGCAAAATATTTTTCCATCAGTTCCTCGCTCGTTTCTGCCACTGCTTCCAGCAGAAGCTCGCGAGCCTTTTCGAGCGCCTCTTTGCAGCTTTCGGGAATCGCATCCATCTGAACACGCTTCAGTCCTTCAAACCGATAGGGAATCATTTTCACTACATCGACATACCCGATGAACTTGCCGTCCTCACGGATGGGCACCTGGAACGGCGCAACTGCCTTACCGAAAGTCGCATCCAGTTCTTCCATCGTGCGCATGAAATTGGCGTTTTCATCATCCATTTTATTCACAAAGAAGGCGGCCGGAATATGTGCCTGACGCGCATATTCCCAAGCTTTTTCCGCACCAACGGAAACGCCGCTCCGGCCGGAAACAACAATAATCCCTGCGCCCGCTACCCGGATGCCCTCTTTGACTTCTCCCACAAAGTCAAAAAATCCCGGCGTGTCAATTACATTGATTTTTGTTCCGTTCCACTCACAAGGGATAAGCGATGTATTAATCGAAATTGCGCGTTTTCCTTCCTCCGGATCATAGTCCGAAATCGTGCTGGCATCGCTGATCTTTCCGAGACGATCCGTTATGCCCGCATTAAAGGCCATAGCCTCGGCAAAAGATGTCTTTCCTGCTCCGCCGTGGCCTAAAAGCACAATATTTCTGATTTTGTCAATCGCATACTTGTTCATATCCATTCCTCCTCTATTCTTAATTAATTATATCCGGAAAGGCGAGTCAACGACTCACGGCCGTCACGCACCCGTTCTCCGCATATTTTTATTATAATATAAAAAAGGAATTTGCGAAATGCCTATTTTAAACAATATTTTTTAAATTTTTTTGTATATATTGCACAAACATTACCTGCGTGCGTCCAGATAACGGGTTTCTCCTTCCCCAGCCCGGATTGCCCAGACGGGAATGGCATCTGCAGCACGATAGCCGTCATCTTCTACAAAAATGGCGTATCCATATTCTACCGTCGTAATTTCGCTGGCTGCTCCTGTCTGCAAAAAGGTCAAAAGTGCATCTGCCGCGCTGGTAATCTGCACCTTTTCTCCTGTGCGGTCTGTAATATTCGCCCAGTTTCCCGAAATCCGGCTTATCGTTCCGTCGGCCGCAATCTGCACACACATTTCGCAGTCAAAGAGCCGCGCCCCATCGACCTCCTGCCGAAAGACGACGGCGTCGCCCTCCAGACTTCCCTTTGCATACTCCATAGAAAAGCCCATCGCCGAAAGTGCCTCCCGGCTTTCGCGGATGTTTTTGCTGAGAGGCGTTACACTTTCCAGCCCGCTCTCATAAATGAATCCCTTTTCTAACAACCGTACTTCCTTGCCGCCGCGGCGATAGGTTTCTCCAAATCTTGTTGCCTTGCCGCCTAAAATCCGCGCCGCGAATTCCAGCGGGTCTGCCTTGGGGTTTTCCAGCCGCAACCCGCCTAGACGCACCGTTTTATGCGGCACCGCAGCAGAAACAGAAATACCATTTTGAGAAAGCACCTGTGTCGCCGCTTCTATTTTTGCAATTTCCTGCCGCGTGTTGCGATACTGTGTCACACCCAAAAGTGCAACCAAAAACAAATTGATGGCCGCAAATAAACAAATCAGAACGCTTTTAATATGATACCAATTCATTCGCTTTCTCCTCCATTTTTACGATTGCCCTCTGGAAATCAAAAAGAAAATGCCGAATATGACCGGCTGGTGTATAAGATAGAACAAAAGACTGTGCCGACCGCAAAAGGCCAGAAATGCACTATGCGTTTTTCCGGCCGGAAGCGGCAACCGCCCCAGAAAAAAGCCGCCGGCAAAGAGAAAGATATTCGGCAAAAGCGGGACAAAGTCCAAACTCTGAAAAAAAGCATCCGGGAAGCCGAGAGGTGTGAAAAGTCCGCCCACATACAGCGCTTCCAAAAGCGGAAGCTGCACAAGATATCCCATGGGAATCCGGAAGGTGATTGCAAAAAACAACAAGCAACAGGCAAGCCCCTGCACGGGCGGAATTTTTACAAGATACCGCCCCAGTCCCCAGAATAACAGCATGCAGACGGCCAGACAGTGCAAAACTCCGAACCAAATGGTTTCTTCCGGAAACAGAATATAGGTTATGACAGTCACCGCCGCCGCAGCAAGCGCTACCCGCAAGGCCCTATAAAGTGGGCGACGCGTAAAATGGCAGCAGATGCCGGAAAGTCCTAAAAATACCGCAACAAAAAGCGTATGCAAAACAGATAGACTCCGGCTCTCCATCACGCGGGAAAGCCAGGGCAAATCCAGCTCTAAAAAATACAGAAGATTGAATGCAATGTGATACAGAATCATGGCCCAGACGGCCAGCCCGCGCAATTCGTCCATCCACGCAAGGCGTTTCCCCTCTTGGTGCAAAAAAATCCCCTCCTTCTGTAAGTGTACCACAAAAAGGAAGGGATTGCAATTCTTTATCAAAATGTTTTTAGAGAAGGCGCTTGCGAAGCGATGCCCCGTCCTCCGCGCTTAAATATGCCGGCGGGATATCCAAAACGGTTTTGCAGCCCTGGTCACCGGCTTTGGCCATACGAAAGGCCGCCCGCGCATAAGCGCAGAGTACCGACGCCGTAAACGACGGATTCGATTCGAGTGACAGGGAATACTCGATTTTATGCTTCGCCCCATCCCCAGTTCGGCCGGTACGAATCACAAGGCCCCCATGCGGAAGACCGCTATGTTGCTTTTGAAGTTCCTCGGCGGAAATGAAATGTACCGTGGTGTCATAGTCCGCAAAATAATTCGGCATCTCCACAATTTCCTTCTCGATGCGCGCAAGATCTGCCCCTTCCTCTGCTACAACGAAGCATTCCCGCGTGTGCTTTTCCCTTGTAGAAAGCGTGGGATCCTCACCGGCACGCACTTTTTCCAGCGCCAACGGCACCGGTACCGTATATTGTCGCGCGTCTAAAACGCCTTCGATTCTGCGGATAGCATCGGAATGCCCCTGACTGACACCCTTACCCCAGAAGGTATACACAGAGCCGACCGGCAAAATCGCCTCTCCATATACACGGTTTAAAGAAAACAGGCCGGGGTCCCAGCCCACCGAAATTATCCCAATATTCCCGCCCTTTTTTGCAGCCGCATCCACCGCTTCAAAATGCCCGGGGATATTCGCGTGGGTGTCAAAGCTATCCACCACATTGAAATATTCCGCAAGCTGCGGTGTTTGCACCGGCAAATCCGTTGCGCTTCCGCCGCAGAGAATCATTACATCAATTTGATTCTGCATAGAAATTGCATCCTCTGCCCGAAAAACGGGGGCTTTTGTACAAAGCGTTTCCGGCGCTCGCCGTGTAAACACGCCCGCAAGCTCCATATCCGAATTTTGCGAAATGGCCGTTTCCACGCCGCGTCCCAGATTCCCATAGCCATAAATTCCGATTCTAATCATGTTTTTAAGTCCTCTCTTTTTTAAAATCAGGTACCTGCGAAAGCAAAATGGCGCCGAAAGTAAGCACACACCCGCCAATCTCCCGACTGGTAAAGCTTTCGCCCAAAAGTATCACCCCGCCTAAAAGCGCAAAAACGGATTCCAGACTGCAGATAAGCGCCGCCGAAGTTGCATCCGTGTCCTTTTGCGCCACAATCTGCAAGGTATACGCCACGCCGCTCGACAAAATCCCCGTATAGAGAATCGGAACGCCGGCCGCCGTAATATCCGCAAGGCGGATTTCCTCCGTGCAGATCGCTACTACGAGTGCAAAAAGACCCGCAAAGAAAAATTGCAGGCACGCCATGCGCACACAATCCACCTGCGGCGCGAAAAAATCAATCACCATAATATGTACAGCAAAGAGAGCGGCGCAGCCTAGAAGCAGAAGGTCGCTCGTTCCTACCGCAAAGCCGGTTTTTTCGATGCACAGAAGGTACATCCCGAAAAGCGCCACAAAAACGCTCGCCCACGCAAGAAGCGTTGTTTTTTTCTTGAGAAAAATGCCGAATACCGGCACCAAAACTACATAGAGCGCCGTTATAAAGCCCGCCTTGCCGGCACCGGCGTCGATAATGCCAATTTGCTGGAGCGCAGACGCTGCAAAGAGCGCCGCTCCGCAGCAAAGCCCGCCCAAAATCGGCCAGCGGCTCTTCTCCCTTTTTTGTCCCGCGCGCTTGTCCAGCGCAAAAATAACCGGCAAAAGCACTGCGCTTCCCAGAAGATAGCGCACGCCGTTAAAGAGAAACGGCCCACAATCCTCCATGCCACGGCTTTGCGCCACAAAGGCCATACCCCAAATTAGTGCCGTTAGGAGCAGCATGCCGTCGGCGCGTAATTTTTTATTTTGCATGAGAAAGTACCACATCCCGAATAATATCCATCGCCTCGTCCAGAAGTTCTTCCGTATGCGTTGCCATGAGACTGGTGCGAAGCAAACACTCGCCCTGCGGCGTTGCAGGTGGCAGAACGGGGTTTACATATACGCCTTCTTCATACAGCTTCTTGGCAATCATAAGCGTATCTTCCATTTCGTATGTATAAATCGGAACAATCGGCGTTTTCGCTTCCTTAATAGAAAGGCCTCTTGCCAAAAGTCCCTTCCGCATATAGGCACCAAGTGCCATCAGCCGCTCTACACGCTCCGGTTCTCTTTCGATAACCGAAAGCGCAGCCTTTGCCGCTGCACACATTGCCGGCGGAATAGACGCGCTGAAAATAAAGGGACGGGAATTATGGCGTGTATAATCCACCACTCGCTCGCTAGCTACCATATAGCCGCCCAGACTTGCCAGCGATTTCGAGAAGGTCCCCATAATGATGTCCACCTCGTCTGTAAGACCGAAATAATCCGCCGTGCCACGCCCGCCGCGGCCTAATACACCAAAACCATGCGCATCATCCACCATCGTGGCCGCGTTATACTTTTTTGCAAGGCGCACAATTGTCGGCAAATCGCAGATATCCCCGCTCATGCTAAACACACCGTCGGTAACAATCAGCTTCCCGGCTTCGGCAGGGAGCTTTGCGAGCTGCTTTTCCAGATCCTCCATATTATTATGCTGATAGCGAATCAGATTTGCGTAGCTGAGCCGACAGGCATCATAAATACTGGCATGATTTTCCCGATCACACAAAATATAATCATTCCGGCCGGCAATTGCGCTGATAATGCCGAGATTCGACTGGAAGCCGGTCGAAAAGGTCATGCAGGCTTCCTTTCCGATATACGCCGCCAACGCCTCCTCCAGCTCCAAATGTAATTTTAAAGTCCCGTTTAAAAAGCGGGAGCCGCTACATCCGGTTCCATATTCCTCCGTTGCCCGGATGCTTGCCTCCTTCACCTCGGGGTGCACCGTAAGCCCCAGATAATTGTTCGAACCGAGCATGATGCGCCGTTTTCCCTCCATAATGACTGTTGTGTCCTGGCGGGATTCCAGATAATGAAAATAGGGATAAATGCCTTTTTCCCGAAAATCCCGGGCTAAAGTGAAGGCATCACACTTATCAAACAATGACATAAAACCAACTCCTTCGAGCTTTTATTATATCATTATTACGCTCCAGAGTCAAACATATTTACAAAAAAAGTCATTTACAGTCGTCACCTTTAGGAGCCATTTTTAAAAAATCTGCACCGTGCGCCATCGGAATTTTATTTGAAAGGAAAAATTTTTCAAAAAAATACTTGACAACGCTCGTATCATGTAGTATATTAAAATAGTAATAGTTATCATTTTTATTTTGGAGGTGCCACATGCAGAAACGAAGTCGTCAGCGCGAGCTTCTTTTGGAGATTCTGCAGGGAACAACCTGTCACCCCGATGCAGACTGGGTGTACGGCCGAATGCGGGAAAAAATGCCACATGTCAGTTTGGGAACGGTGTACCGCAATCTGGCGCGTCTTGCGTCAGAGGGTGCAATTTTGCGCCTCGACACCGGCCAACATGCCGCACGGTTTGACGGGAATGCTGTCCCCCACTATCATCTTGCTTGTAACACCTGCGGAAAAGTACTGGATTTATCCATGCCCTATATTGAAACTTTAAATGCAGCCGCCCTTTCGGATAGCGGTTGCACGATTGAAGGACACTCGCTTTTATTCTTTGGTAAATGCCCGTCCTGTGCGGGAAGTTTATACAATTAATTTTTGGAGGTTTTTTATTATGAAAAAATTTGTATGTGCAATTTGTGGGTATGTCCACGAAGGAAACGAAGCGCCGGCATTTTGCCCCCAGTGCAAAGCGCCCAGCAATAAGTTCTCGGAACAGTCCGGGGAAAAATCCTGGGCAGCCGAACATATTGTCGGCGTTGCTAAGGGCGTAGATGCAGAAATCCTGGAAGGTCTGCGCATGAATTTTACCGGGGAATGCACAGAAGTCGGCATGTATCTTGCCATGGCTCGCATAGCACACCGCGAAGGCTATCCGGAAATCGGCCTGTATTGGGAAAAAGCCGCCTATGAGGAAGCAGAACACGCCGCAAAGTTTGCAGAACTTTTAGGCGAAGTGGTTACCGATAGCACAAAGGAAAATCTGGCCATGCGTGTAGACGCTGAAAACGGCGCAACCGCCGGCAAATTCGAGCTTGCAAAACGCGCCAAGGAGCTGGGTCTCGACGCTATTCATGATACTGTGCACGAAATGGCGAGGGACGAAGCTCGACACGGCAAAGCATTCGAAGGCCTTCTCAAAAGATACTTTGGCTAAGTCACAAACAATATAGAAGAAGAATTTTCCGTATGGGGTGTGATTTTGCAATCATACCCCATGCCCTTGTTTAAAAGAAACACATGCGCAAATAAAAAAGCGATACCGCAATAAGCGGTGTCGCTTTTTTGGCGGAGAAGGAGAGATTCGAACTCTCGCACCAGTTTCCCAGCCTACTCCCTTAGCAGGGGAGCCCCTTCGACCTACTTGGGTACTTCTCCAATTCGATTCAATTTTGCGCCACTCTGCAAGCATGCCGCACGATGCGGCCGCAAGGGGCGGACAATGCTTTGCAGGAGGCAAATGTGGCGGAGGAGGTGGGATTCGAACCCACGGCTCTTACGAGTCACTGGTTTTCAAGACCGGCTCCTTAAACCGCTCGGACACCTCTCCCTGCATGAACATAAGCTATTATAGCAAAAAAAAGATGACCTGTCAACTCTTTTTTTAAAAATAATTGTGTCTTACCCATACTTTTTTGGAAAAAGTATTGACAAGCTATCGTTTCTGTGGTAAACTAAAGTAGTTAGTTGAGACTAATTCTATTTTCCTACACGAACAACCGACACAAGAAAGGAGAATCCTTCCCCATGACGCTACGCACAGCAGAAGAAGGAAAAGCTTACACCGTGCAAAAAATTACGGTGGACGATGCTGATCTGGTTGCTTTTTTGTTTTCGCTGGGCTGCTATAGCGGCGAGCCCATTACGGTTATTTCCCACCGCGCCGGCGGCTGCATTGTTTCCATAAAAGATGGCCGCTACCATGTGGATGCGCGGCTTGCAGATGCCATTTATATCGCCTGATTTTTTATTTTTTGTTTTTGGGTTAGTTATTTCTAACTCGCAATACGCCGGACAAGCCCGGCGCGTATCCCGACAGGAGGTTCTTTATGAAAATTGCACTCACAGGCAATCCAAACAGCGGCAAAACAACGATGTTTAACGCCCTGACCGGTCAAAATGAGACGGTCGGAAATTGGGCAGGTGTTACCGTTGAGAAAAAAACGCATGTGCTTCGGAAACGCTTTGCTACAGGCAAAACGCCCGTTACAGTGGTGGATTTACCGGGCGCATATTCTATGTCCCCCTTCACCGCAGAGGAAAGCATTACAAGAGATTATGTACTACAAGAAAAGCCGGACATTATCTTAAATATTGTCGATGCGGCAAATCTCAGCCGGAGTCTCTTTTTTACTACCCAGCTTTTAGAGCTTGGCATTCCGGTGGTTGTTGCCTTAAACAAAACCGATCTCAACATCAAAAAAGGGACAAAAATTGATGTGCGCGCATTATCCGCCAGACTCGGCTGTCCGGTTGTTGAAACCATTTCCACCGCTGCTAAAGGTCTCCGGGAAATTATAGAAATCGCCGTGCGGCAAAACGGCAAGACGCAAAAGCCTCCTTACATACAAGGTAGCATCGACCTTTTAAGTCGCGAGGCTGTGGAAGCGGCAGACCGGGCGCGCTTTGCCTTCGTTGACGAGCTGGTGGCGCGTGTGGAAACCCGCATCGTGCGCTCCAGCGAAAAAAATGTGCACGATAAAGTGGACGCATTTTTGACAAACCGCTATCTGGGCATCCCCATTTTTGCATTTGTAATGTTCTTCGTGTTCCAGATTTCGCAAGGATGGCTAGGCCCGTTTTTATCAGATGCCCTTGTATACTATTTAGAAGCCATGCAAGAGAAGGTGGCGCTCTTTTTCGCCGATGCCTCTCCCCTTCTTTCCACACTTCTCATAGACGGCATGCTCGGCGGTCTTGTCGCTGTGATCAGTTTCTTGCCACTCGTTATGGTAATGTATTTTCTGATTGCACTTTTAGAGGATTGTGGCTATATGGCGCGCGTCTCGGTTGTGCTGGACCCCATTTTTAAAAAGGTAGGGCTTTCAGGGAAATCGGTTATTCCCTTTGTAATTGCTACCGGATGCGCCGTTCCTGGTGTCATGGCCTGCCGTACCATCCGCGATGAGCGGGAGCGCCGTGCGACCGCCATGCTTGCCCCCTTTATGCCCTGCGGCGCAAAGCTGCCGGTGATCAGCCTGTTTGCCGGTGCATTTTTCGAGAACGCCCCTTGGGTTGGCACTCTCATGTACTTTGCAGGTATTCTGGTTATTTTCTTTGGAGCACTTTTAGTCAACCGCATCACAGGAAACCGCGCCAGAAAATCCTTCTTTATCATAGAACTTCCGGAATACAAAGTGCCGAGTCTCTGGCGTGCCCTCGGGTCAATGTGCAGCCGCGGCTGGGCGTACATCGTCAAAGCCACCACTGTGATTCTTCTTTGCAATACAGCGGTGCATCTTATGCAGACCTTTACATGGCAGCTTACTGTGGCTCCGTCGGCCGATGCTTCCATCTTAGCGAGTCTTGCAACGCCGTTTTCCTATATCCTGGCGCCGATTGTCGGCGTTTTGTCCTGGCAGCTTGCCGCTGCCGCAATTACCGGCTTTATTGCCAAAGAAAATGTAGTTGGCACGCTAGCAGTCTGCTTTGTGGGGCTACAAAATCTCGTGGATGCAGAAGATTTTGCGCTTCTGGAAGGTGCGGGAGCCGAGGCCGCGGCGGTTTTGGCAATTACAAAGGCCGCGGCACTTGCCTATCTTATGTTTAACCTCTTCACGCCCCCTTGTGTTGCTGCGATGAGCGCCATGCGCTCGGAAATGAAGAGCGGAAAGTGGCTTTTTGGTGGACTTGCCCTCCAGATGAGCACCGGCTATGCAGTCAGTTTCCTCGTCTATCAGCTTGGAACGCTCCTGACCACCGGTTCGCTCGGATACGCCTTTGTGCCCGGAGCACTTACGGTCATCGCAATCGCCGTCATTTTAGTCCAGCTTTGTATCAATGGCGACCAGAAGGCGGTAAAACAGAAGCAAAAAAAGGTCATAATGCCAATGAACAGTAAGAGGTGAGTAGTGATGGCAGGGAAAACAATCGTGCTTTTTATCCTTTTAGCGGGAATTTTGTTTTTCGCTATCCGGTATGTCCTTCGCGCCCGTAAGGGAGGTGCCGCCTGCATCGGCTGCCCGCACCGAAAGGCGTGCCGGCAAAAAAATTTTGACTGTCAGAAGGAAAAGGCTTGACACGCCATGCGTGATGGTGTATACTGTGCTTATAAATCCGGGGAGCCGCAAGGCTGAGAGGAAGCGTCCGCTTCGACCCGTAACCTGATTTGGGTAATTCCAACGGAGGGAGTATATTGTAGGGATAAACCTGTGCTCTCTTCGGGGCGCAGGTTTTTTATTGTTAAGGAGGAAATTTTGTATGACCAAAAAACTAACCACCACCGGCATCCTTCTGGCACTTGGGCTGATTCTGTCCATGCTGAAGCTATTTGATGCCCCGTATGGCGGGAGCGTAACGCTCGTATCGATGCTTCCGATTTTGCTCATTTCTGTTTTGTATGATACGAAATGGGGAGTGCTTTCCGGCATCGTCTTTTCCGTATTGACGATGCTCCTAAGTGGCGTTCCCGCGCCCCCGACACAAACCGTTTTCTCCTATCTTCTGGTTGTAATCCTTGACTACCTTCTGGCCTTTGGCGTTTTAGGCCTTGCCGGCGGATTATACCGGGGCCTTTCCACATGCCGCTTTGCCCTGCCGATTGCCACGGGTGCCGTCGTTTTTCTGCGATTTTTGTGTCACTTTCTTTCCGGTATTCTGATTTGGAGCGCATACGCACTGCCCGGGTATAGCGCTACGCTCTACTCGCTTTTGTATAATGGCAGCTATATGCTTTTTGAGTTTATCTTAACGGTAGCAGGCGCTTCTCTTTTGGTGAAGTGGCTCCCAAGGCTCAAATAAAAAGCTTGCATTTTCCCTTTTTTTGTGCTATACTGAAATTGCACACAGAGTGTCGGGTATGCCGCAAAAGGGATGCCCGGTGAAAAGGGAATGGGGTGAAAATCCCCTGCGAGCACTGTCGCTGTATGTAGGAAGACATATATCCGCTGGCGAAAGCCGGTCATTGGGAAACTGAGAAGGCTAGGGTATGTGTTGCCGGGTTTTACCCCCGAACCTACGAGCCAGAAGACCTGCTCTGGTGGCCAATTCTTCCCTCTTTTTTTCGTAGGGCAGGCTATTTCTGCGTGGCATTTTTTTCGCAGGATGTGCAGGTACACAGGAAAAACAGGCTGTGGTAATTTTGATTACCACAGCCTTATTTTTTGAAGCGGAGGCACTTATGTATCCTTTTAAAACTTATCATCCCCTTGTCAATTTTCTGTATTTCGTTTTTGTAATTGGCTTTTCCATGCTCCTTTCCCATCCGGTCTGTCTTCTAATTTCCCTTTTCTCCGGCATCATGAGCATGGGCGTTCTCATTTCATGGCAATCTGCCCGAAAAAAAGCGCTCTGGGGGCTTTTTCTCTTTCTCTTGCTTACTGCCATCAATCCCCTTTATAGTCATTCGGGCGAAACCATTTTAGGGTATCTGCCCTCGCAAAAGCCCATTACGCTGGAATCCCTCGCCTTTGGCGCCGGTGCCGCGCTTCTGCTTCTCTCGGTTTTTTTTCATTTTTATGTGTATACATCCCTTATGACAAGCGATAAATGTATGTATCTCTTTAAAAGACTACCCGCCCTCTCTCTTGTGCTCACGATGGCATTTTCTCTTTTCCCCCGTCTTTCAAGGCGGGTGCGGGAAATTACCTTCGCGCGGCATTGTATGGGCTCTCCACCGGAAAAAGGCCTCCGAAGCCGTGCAAAATCAGGCCTTGTGGTTCTTTCGTCCCTCGCAAGTTGGACCCTTGAGGACGCAGCCGTGACGGCTGACAGCATGCGTGCCCGCGGATATGGTCTTCCTGGTCGCACCTCGTTCTCCCTCTTCCGTTTTTCAAGACGCGACCTTATTGTTCTTCTTATCATCACCTTCCTTGGTCTTTATGTGGCCATCGGTTTTTTCCGTGGTGCGCTGGACTTTGCCTATTTCCCCACCTTTTCTGCGTTTTCTTCCAGTCTTTACGCAAAAACCCTTTTCCTCTCGCACTTACTGCTTTGCTTTATTCCAATTCTGATTGATACAAAGGAGGAACTATCGTGGCATGTTTTAGAGTCGAAACGCTGAGCTTTTCCTATCCGGGAGCCGATAATGAAGCGCTCTCCGCACTTTCCTTTTCGATTGCGCCAGGCGAATTTGTAACGCTTATCGGCGAGTCGGGCTGTGGAAAAACAACACTTTTGCGCCTTTTAAAGCCCTGCCTTTCACCAGAGGGCACACAAAAGGGAAGTATCTTGTTTTATGGCCAACCGCTTTCTTCGCTTTCTCCGCGCGCCGCGGCAGCCGAAATCGGCTTCGTTGCACAAGACCCTGCGAGTCAGCTTGTGACCGACACCGTCTGGCACGAGCTTGCTTTCGGTCTCGAATCTCTTGGGTGTGACACAATGGAAATCCGGACGCGCGTGGCAGAAATGGCCTCCTTTTTCGGCATACAAAACTGGTTCCACAAAAAAGTGGACACGCTTTCCGGCGGCCAAAAGCAAATTTTAAATCTCGCTTCCGTTTTGGTCATGCAGCCGCGTGTACTTCTTTTGGACGAGCCTACAAGCCAGCTGGATCCGATTGCCGCGCGAGAATTTCTCGTTCTTTTGCATCGTATTAGCCGGGAGCTCGGTACGGCCGTCCTTCTTAGTGAGCATCGTCTTTCCGAAGCCCTCCCGCTTTCTGATCGGGTGCTGGTTTTAGAAAACGGCCACCTTCTTGCTTATGATACGCCCCGCCGGATTGGAACGGCACTCCGCGGCCATGCCATAGAGTCGGCTCTGCCTGCTGCGATGCAGCTCGCTGCCGTGCTTTCCCCTGCAAAGTCCTGTCCGGTCAGCATTTTGGAAGGAAAACAGTTTTTAGAAACTTTACCGGTTTCTCCAGACGCTAGCCGGATTCCCGTTTCTGCACCGCCACTGCAAAGCGCGCCCATTGTCCGGATGGAACGCGTCTGGTTTCGCTACGAAAAGGCGGGGGCAGACATTCTCCAAAACGCAAGTCTTTCCGTTTCAAAAGGGGAATGCTTCGCTATTCTGGGCGGAAACGGAACAGGGAAAACCACGCTTCTCTCCCTCCTTGGCGGTGCGCTTACACCCCTTCGCGGTACAGTGTGGCGCGGCGGCCGGTGTGCGATGCTCCCGCAAAATCCTGCGTGTCTCTTTTCAAAAAGTACGGTAAGGGAAACCCTTTGTGACAGTGCGGACGCTTCGCGAGGGCTGGAAATGGCGCAGCTTTGTCGCCTTACACATTTACTCCATCGTCATCCGTTCGATTTATCCGGTGGCGAACAGATGCGTCTGGCAATCGCGGTTCTTCTCTTATCGTCGCCAGAAATCCTGCTTTTAGACGAACCGACACGCGGCATGGATGCAGGTTTTAAATCCGTTTTTGCCGATATTCTGCGCACGCTTTCGGAAAAAGGAACTGCCATCATTCTCGTTTCCCATGATATTGAATTTTGCGCAAAATATGCCCACCGCTGCGCGCTCTTTTTTGATGGTTCGCTCGTTTCCGAGGGTGCACCGCGTACCTTTTTTGCTGATAAAGCCTTCTATACCACGGCTGCAAACCGCATTGCGCGTACAATTCTTCCCACCGCCATTTTGCCGGAGGATATTCTCGCCGCCTATGGTGCAGCGCCCGCGCTTTCGCCCGTTCCCCCTTCCCCTATACCGACAGAAGAGATTTCTATCCCGGCACAAGCCCCGAAAAAGAAATTGCATCCACGGTTTTTTCTCGGCACACTTCTTCTTTTCCTTTGCCTTGCCGCCTCGATCTGTCGCAAAGAACTTTTAAGCGGCTTTACGGCGAAAGCCTATCTTTTTCAAGGGTTTTCGATTCTCGCCTTCGCATTTTCCCTTTTTCTCCTTTTGCCGCATCGTGCGGTCTCGCTTCCCGAAAAACCGCGCCGGCGGAAAACGCGCCCGCGACGCTTTGCCGTACTCTTTCCGCTTCTTAGCATACCCCTTACCCTCGTTTGGGGACTTCATGCGCTCTCCGAACGAAAATACTATTTTATCTGCCTTTTGGTGATTTTAGAAATTCTCGTTCCCTTTTTGCTCTCGTTTGAAAAGCGGAAGCCCTCGGCTAAGGAGATTGTTTGTATCAGTGTCCTTTGTGCACTTACGGCCGCCAGCCGCGCCGCCTTCTCCTTCCTTCCGCAATTTAAACCCGTTTTGGCGCTGGTGCTTTTGTCCGGTGTGGCATTGGGCGGCGAAACCGGCTTTCTGGTCGGCGCACTTTCCGCTCTTCTATCAAATTTCCTCTTCGGGCAGGGTCCCTGGACACCATGGCAGATGTTTGCGACCGGCCTCGTTGGCTTTTTAGGCGGACTCCTCTTCCATCGCAACATTCTGCGTCCTTCACGCCTCTCCCTTTCCCTCTTTGGGGCAATTTTAACCTTCTTTCTCTATGGCACGATTCTCAACCTCTCGTCACTTCTCCTCTGGTATCCGGAGCCGACATGGGCACTTCTTCTTTCAACGCTCGCAATGGGAATTGTGCCGGATGCCATTCACGCGCTTTCGACTGCCTTTTTCCTCTGGTTCCTCTCCGTTCCCCTTCTTAAGACGCTGGAGCGATTCCGGAAAAGGCACAGCGTGTTCCCGGAAGAATGAACATGCAAAAAGACACCGACCATTGTCGGTGGCTTTTTTCTATTTCTGTTATTCTGTTTCAAAACGCTCCTCCGCCCGATTCCCTCCTAAAAAACTTCAACAAGTTGGCAAATGTTTTCATAATAACAAATAAGGAGACAGCGTCACTGAAACTCCTGTCTCCTTAATTTAGGCAAACTTATTTCTGTACTGATTCTGTGCTCTGCTTTTTAGGCTCTATTTCAGCATGAGATCGCAGACCATATTGCCAAGCTCGGTCGGGTTTTCAATGGCGAGTCCGCTGATGAGTCGCGCGTGTGCATAGAGGATTTTTGCATACTTTTTCAGTTCCTCTTTGTCGGTCTTTTCCATCGCCTTCAGCTTCTCCGCAATGGGATGATTCATGTTGATTTCCAGAATCAACTCTGCCCGTACGCTTCCTTCTTCGCCGCCGGGCAGCTTATTTAAGGTTTTTTCCATGCCTACGGAAATGGCGCCTTCGCTGGAAAGACAAGCCGGATGGTCTTTTAAAGTGTTCGTAAATTTCACGCCGCTGACCGCCTGGCCGATGCTTTCCCGAAGGAAATCGAGAAGCGTTTTTGCCGCTTCGTTTTCTTTCTTTACAGCTTCCTTTTCTTCCTCCGTTGCAAGGTCTAAATTTTCCTTGCATACATTCACAAACTCTTTATCTGCGTATTTGCCGAGCATCTGGAGAGCAAATTCGTCCACATCCTCTGTCAGATACAGAACCTCAAACCCGCGGCTGGTCACGGCTTCCACCTGCGGCAGAATCGTAATTTGCTGGACCGTTTCGCCGGACGCAAAATAGATTGCTTTTTGTTCCGTTTTCATGGCATCCGTATATTCTTTTAAAGTTCTGAAGGCCTGTCCCGCCGAGGATTTAAACATCACAAGGTCCTGTAAAACCTCCTTGTGCATGCCGTAATCCGAATACAGTCCCCATTTCAGCTGTGCACCAAATGCCGTATAGAACCGATCATAGTTCTCGCGGTCTTCCGCCAGCATCTTTTTAAGCTCGGCGGCAATTTTCTTTTCAACGGCCTTTGCGATGGCCTTCATCTGTCTGTCCTTTTGAAGCATTTCGCGCGAGATATTGAGAGAAAGATCCGCACTATCCACAAGGCCGCGAACGAAGCTGAAATAATCCGGCAAAAGGTCCTTGCATTTTTCCATAATGAGTACGCCGCTGGAATAAAGCTCGAGTCCCTTTTCGTAGTCCTTGCTATAATAATTGAAAGGTGCGTGCGCCGGAACGAACATGAGCGCCTCGAAGTTTACGCCGCCTTCCGCCTTTTGATGTATGGTTCGGAGCGGCGCTTCATAATCATAGTATTTATCCTGATAGAAGCTCGCGTATTCTTCGGTTTTCACCTCTTTGGCATTTTTCTTCCAAATCGGTGTCATGCTATTTAAAGTTTCATCTTCCAGAACAGTTTCGTATTCGTTTTCTGCGCCTTCCTTCGGCTTTTGCGTTTCCGCAAGCATCCGGATAGGGTAGCGGATATAGTCGCTGTATTTCTTCACCAGCATGCGAAGCTTAAACGCCTCTAAAAATTCCGAATAGCGGACATCCTCTGTATCTTCTTTGAGGGTAATCCGGATTTCGGTGCCCACCTCCGCTTTATTCCCTTCGGAAATCGTGTAGCCGTCAGCGCCGGACGACTCCCAGACAAACGCCTCCGCGCTTCCATGGGCACGGCTTTCCACAACGATATTTTCCGCCACCATAAAGGCAGAATAGAAGCCTACGCCAAACTGGCCGATAATGTCAATTTCTTCTTCCTTGTGTGCCGGATCGTTTTTAAAATCAAAGGAACCACTCTTTGCGATAACGCCCAGATTGTTCTCAAGCTCTTCCTTCGTCATTCCGCAGCCGTTATCCCGAATGGTGAGCGTGCGGCTTTCCTTATCCGGCGTAAGCCTGATTTCATATTCCTCTCTTTTTATCTTTACCGTTTCGTCTGTAAGAGAACGGAAATATAGCTTATCAATCGCATCGCTGGCATTGGAGATAAGCTCTCTTAAGAAAATTTCGCGGTTGGTATAAATGGAGTTCACCATCATATCCAAAAGCTTTTTCGATTCTGTTTTGAATTGTTTTTTTGCCACCTAAAACACCTCTTATTCTGTTCTCGGGCAATCCTTTCTTTTCTGCCCATTACTATGTAGTTTACCACGCCTTTCTTCTTTTGTCAATCTGCTGGGTTCGTTTTTTTATAAAGTATGGCATTTAAAGAAGCCTATAACTCGATTTTTTGTGGAAAGGACTTTGCACCCTTATCTCGCAAAGAAATTGAATTGCACTAACCAAATGCGTTTATTTTTTAGAATTTGAATCAACATAAAATAATAAATGTTTAAAAGTGTTGGTAAGTTCTTGAAAAAATACAAAAACTGTAATATAATGTAATAAAAAAAGTATATTGTGGTGATCGTATGGCTAAAAAAGAAATAAAAACAGATTTATGGGTATGGGAGCTTTTGAAACAAGCGGACATCAGCATGGACGCACAAGGCAGCACCATACTTGAAATAGATACAGCGTTAAAGACTGCCTCCAAGAAAGGCACGGGACGAGTAGGCTTTCCCGAATATGTGGGGGTAGTTAAAGACTACTTGCTTGTAATAGAGGACAAAGCGGACTTGTCAAAGCATATCAAATTTGACGACGGCGGCGTTATCAGTCAGGAAGTGCAAGCCGTAACCGACTACGCCGTTAATGGTGCGTTATTCTATGGCAAGCACCTTGCAG
>JAZSDW010000021.1:0-8053 GCA_045531355.1 Clostridia bacterium
CCCATGCAGGGACGGCATTTTCAGCCTACGGCATTGGTGCCCTCAGCGATTCCTTCGGCTGGACCGGTGCGCTCTGGGCCTGGATTTTTGCCGCTGGTGCCGGCACGCTTTTATGTCTTTTAGCCATACGGAGCTGGTCGCACTTTTTACGGAAATTATGATCTTTTTATCCCTCGATTGGGTGCAGCGCCTGCAAAAGTTTTGCAAGCGCTTTTTTCTCGATTCGAGACACATAGGAACGCGAAATGCCGAGTTTTTCTGCTACCTCTTTTTGCGTTTCCTCTCGTCCTCCTCCAATTCCATACCGAAGCTGAATTACGCGTTTTTCACGGGGGCGAAGACTTTTTCGCATCGCGCCATATAGTTTTTTAATACGATATTTAAGGTCAATTTTCTCGGTGATATCCTCGTCGCTGCTATCCAGAATGTCTAAGAGGCTGACCTCATTTCCTTCGTGGTCAAATCCGATCGGTTCTTGCAGAGAAACCTCATTTTGCAGTTTTTTATTTGCCCGAAGCACCATGAGAACTTCATTTTCAATGCAGCGTGCAGCATAGGTGGCAATGCGTATCTTTTTGTCGCGGTTATAGGTATTAACGGCCTTAATGAGCCCTATCGTCCCAATGGAAATCAGGTCATCACTATCGATGCCGCTATTTTGATATTTCCGCACCACATGGGCAACAAGGCGCATATTATGTTCGATCAGCGCATTTTTTGCTTCCGCATCTCCTGTCTCCCAGCGTGCCACAAAAGCATCTTCCTCCTCCTGTGTAAGTGGCCTTGGGAAGGAACTGGGTTGACTGATGTACGACACCATACAAACATTATGAAACAATATCTCCAGCAAATAAAACCACATGCGCTCTGTTCCTCCACTTTCTTTCAAGACTATATTGCATTCTATGCGCCGTCTCCGTGCCGCGTGCGTGTCCGTATCATTTTATAGTGGCTCCGCTTCTCTTTTATTGAATTTGTGTGCTTTGCCTTAACTTTTCGTGCAATAACGGGCGATTCTGTCGTTTATCAACAAATTTTTCTCCTTTTTTGATTTTCTATTTACAAAAAGGCAAATTTATGCTATAATAATTTGTGTATTTTTGAAAAAAGGAGGCGCACAGGTTTTGGAAGTCATCTTTGACAAAATTCTTCTTTTGGGACTTATCATGTTTCTCGGTTTTCTCGCAGAAAAACTTGGTTATATCAAAGGCCTTCGTGCGCATGTTTCGCAGCTTCTGACGAAAATTACGCTGCCACTCCTCGTAATCACCACGCTTTCCGGACAAACCAAAAATGCAGAGACGCAAAACACAGCGCTTGCTGTCTTTCTTCTGGGCGTCCTGTTTGTCTGTCTTTTACTTCTTATAGGGAAACTTTCCGCCCTTCCTTTTTCCTTTGATAAAAAGCGGAAAGATGCCCACATCTGTTTAACCGCCTTTGGAAATACCATTTTTTTAGG
Organism: Clostridia bacterium; assembly: GCA_045531355.1. Taxonomy (GTDB): domain Bacteria; phylum Bacillota; class Clostridia; order UMGS1883; family UMGS1540; genus SIG447. The sequence continues at coordinate 1,460 of JAZSDW010000021.1, forward strand.
TTATCCGCTTCTGCAAGCTCTCTGGGGGCCGCAAGCCGTTTTCTATGCGGCATTCTTTTCAATTGCCAATGACCTCACGGCATGGACGCTTGGCGTTTTGATTATGAGCCGCACCAAAAACGGGAGCCCCAATTTCCAGAAGCTTCTCAATACCACCACCCTTTCTTATGTTGCCGGTGCGCTCCTTTTCATATTTTCCATTCGTTTGCCAGCCCCTCTTTTTGAGGCAGCCTCGATGGTAGGAAGTTCCACAACTGTGCTTTCCATGCTTTTCTTAGGTGCAGCGCTCGCCTCTGTTCGTTTCAAAGAGCTTTTGAGCGGTCTTTCTGCCGTTACTATCGTTGTTTTGAAAATGCTTTTAGTTCCAATTGGAGCTTTTTATCTCCTTTCCTGGCTTTTACCCGCGCTTGAAATTCCGATTGATATGCTGGCAATCCCGGTTCTCGCTATGGAACTTGCGATGCCCTGCCAATCCGTTTTTGCCGTCTTAGCGCAAGAATACGGTGGAGATACATCCTATGCCGCCACCACCATTTGCCTTACAACGGCTTTATCGCTCGTAACTTTACCTTTTATATATACTTTTTTAATTTGAAAGGATGGATTCGTATGTCTCCGAAAGTTGCACTTGTTATGGGAAGCGATTCTGATTTGCCGGCGCTTCGTCCGTGCCTGAAGGCACTCCAGAATTTCGGCATTACTGTAGAGGCCAGAGTGCTTTCTGCCCACCGCACGCCGGATGCAGCTGCAACCTTTGCAAAAAATGCAAAAGCGCGTGGCTTTTCCGTCATTATCGGCGCTGCAGGAAAGGCGGCACATTTGCCAGGGGTGTTGGCAGCTTTTACAACACTTCCGGTTATTGGCATTCCCATTAAATCTTCCACCATGGACGGTTTGGATTCGCTATTATCGATTGTCCAGATGCCCAAAGGCATTCCTGTGGCTACGGTCGCCATTGACGGCGGAGAAAATGCCGCCATTTTAGCTGCGCAGATTCTGGCGCTTTCACATCCCGAAGTGGCAGAAAAGCTGGACGCACATAAACTCGATATGCTTCGTGAAGTAAGCGAGAAAGATGCGCGCCTCCAGGAAGAATTGCAAAACCTATAAGCATCTGCTTTTAAAACACAAGGAGGAAATATGAACGACGCAAAACTACATGAAGAATGCGGCCTGTTTGGCATTTGGAGTAATACGGATATTGACTGTTCTCATCTGACTTATTATGCACTCTTTGCACTGCAGCATCGCGGACAGGAAAGCGCGGGTATTGCGGTAAATGATGATGGTGTAATCATCTTCCATAAAGATAGCGGTCTTGTCCCGGATGTTTTTAACGAGGTAGTTTTAAACCATTTGAAAGGGCACGCGGCGATTGGTCATGTCCGCTATTCCGGCTCTGACCGGAATCGGGAAGATGCCCAGCCTCTCGTAACACGCTATAAGAAAGGCACGCTGGCCACTGCCTATAACGGCAGCCTTGCTGACCCTGTCGGTGAGCGTGCGCGACTGGAGGCTGACGGCGCGATTTTCCAGACTACCAGCGATACGGAAATTATCAACTATCTTCTGGCGCGGGAACGCGTAAAGACACACAGCATTGAAGATGCACTTGTGCGTGTGCTTCGTTCTTTAAAGGGCGGATACTCCTTGCTTGTTATGAGCCCACGAAAGCTCATTGCCGCAAGAGATCCGCTTGGATATCGCCCCCTTTGCATCGGCAAAAAGGGTGAAAGCTTTATTTTCGCCTCTGAAAGCTGTGCACTGGATGCGATTGGCGCTACCTTTATCCGCGATGTAGAGCCTGGTGAGGTTGTGGTAGCTGATGCCTCCGGGCTCCGCTCTATCCGTGATAACTGTCAGGATAAAAGCGCGCTTTGCATCTTTGAATATATTTACTTTGCCCGTCCCGATAGCGTAATTGAAGGGACAAGCGTTTACGAAGCGCGTGTGCAGGCCGGCCGTGCTCTTGCAAAATCTGCACCGGTAGATGCCGATATTGTCATCGGCGTTCCCGATTCCGGGATATGCGCTGCTATTGGATTTGCAGAAGAAAGTGGCATTCCCTATGGCACAGGTCTTATTAAAAACCGCTATATTGGCAGAACCTTTATTCAGCCTTCGCAAAAAATGCGGGAGGAAAGCGTAGATATTAAGCTCAATGTGCTGGCCTCCACTATCCGCGGAAAGCGTGTTGTTATTGTGGATGACTCAATTGTACGCGGTACAACCTGTCGTAAGCTGATTACCATGCTGAAAAAAGCTGGCGCCACAGAGGTACATATGCGAATTTCCTCTCCGCTCTTCCTCTGGCCTTGCTATTTTGGTACGGATGTGGGAACAAAAGAAGAACTTATAAGTTATAAATACACCGTTCCAGAAATGCAAGAGAAGTTTGGTGCGGATTCTCTTTCTTTCCTTCGCATTGAAGACCTCGAAATGCTAGTGCCGGGAAGAACACGCGGATTTTGTGATGCCTGCTTTACCGGCAACTATGCTATAGAAATTCCTGCAAACCGGGCTCTTCGCCCATTTCAAGAAAGGAGACTTGGGGAAAATGAATAAGAATACAAATAGCGCTTATGCGGCAGCAGGCGTGGATATTGAAGCCGGATACGAAGCCGTTCGTCTTATGAAGGAGCATGTAAAGCGCACAACCACAAGCGGTGTTCTCTCGCCCATTGGCGGCTTTGGCGGTCTGTTTGCGCCAAATCTTTCCGGCATGGAGGAACCGGTTCTGGTTTCTGGAACCGATGGCGTGGGCACAAAATTGAAGCTTGCCTTCCTTATGAACAAGCATGACACCGTGGGGCAGGACTGTGTTGCTATGTGTGTAAATGATATCATTTGCTCTGGCGCTCGCCCCCTCTTCTTCCTTGACTATGTTGCAGTCGGTAAAAATGAGCCGGAAAAGGTAGCGGCCATTGTTAAGGGCGTCGCAGACGGATGTGTGCTGGCAGACTGTGCATTGATTGGTGGTGAGACAGCCGAAATGCCAGGCTTTTATCCTGTCGATGAATATGACCTTGCCGGTTTTGCCGTTGGCATTGTGGACAAAAAAAAGATCATAGACGGCACAAAGCTTTGCGAAGGCGATGTGCTTTTGGGGTTAGCTTCCTCGGGCGTTCATAGTAATGGTTTTTCTCTCGTCCGCAAGGTTTTCAATCTCACAGAAGGTGCTGTGCTTAATACATACATAGATTCGCTGGAAAAGACGCTCGGCGAAGCACTCCTTGCGCCTACTCGCATCTATGTCAAGGCGATTCTGTCCCTGATGGAGAAGGTCGAGGTTAAAGCTATAAGCCATATTACCGGCGGCGGCTTTATTGAGAATGTCCCGCGCATGATGCAAGACGGTCTTACTGCGGTTCTCGATACAAAATCCTACCCTCTGCCGCCCATTTTCAGCCTGCTCATGGAGAAAGGAAATATCCCCGCACATGAGATGTATAACACCTTTAACATGGGCATTGGTATGATTGTCGCTGTAAGTGCTGACGAGGCAGCGTCTGCAAAGAAGATCTTGGAAAATGCAGGCGAAATCGTCTACACAATTGGTACAGTAGAGGCCGGGAGCGAAGGCGTCCGTCTTGTATAATCCTACTCTTTTGATTTAAAATCATAAATTTTATAAAAACTTCTTGACAAAAGAGGTAAAAAGCGGTATAATATCGTGTGTTACTACTGAACACTATGTTTGGATTCCGGAAAGATGAGGTGTAGAAAATGGCAGTACCGAAGAATAAAATATCAAAGGCAAGACGCGATAAGCGGCGTGCAACTTATAAGCTGACTGCACCCGGCATGATCGAATGCCCGAAGTGCAAGGCTTTAATTCGTCCCCATCGGATTTGTAGCGCTTGTGGCTACTATAAAGGCAGAGAAGTCATTAAGGTAGCTGAATAAGCCGAAGTTTCGTTATGCAGGCAGAGATTCTGTCTTTTTCTGGGCGGCAATCGCCGCCCGGTCAAAACTTCATATCGCTTCGCAGATTTATCCATCTGCGCAAAAAAAAGGAAGGCAAATCGGCCTTTATACGGCTTGACTTTTTGGCTTTCTTTATGGTATACTAACAGAAAAGGGCACACATCAATATTTTAGGAGCGGTTTTTATATGGTATCTAAAAGTGTTGTCGTACGCAATCAGGTCGGGCTTCATGCGAAAACAGCTATATTATTTATTCAAAAGGCAAACGAGTTCACTTCTGCTATCTGGGTGGAAAAGGACGGCCGCCGTGTCAATGCAAAAAGCCTTTTAGGTGTTCTGTCTCTTGGCATTACCTGCGGAACAGAAATTGACCTGTATATCGATGGCACAGATGAATCTGCCGCTTTAGACGCTTTGGCGGAACTGGTCCAGAGCGACGCGTCTTAAATATGTGTTTGCAAAGCAGCCTTCCGAGGCTGTTTTTTTGTCTATATAATTTTTTAACAGGTGGAACCTTATGAATGAAGCACTTTTGGAAAAACTAAAAACACTCCCCACCTCGCCCGGTGTGTATATCATGCGGGACAGAAGCGGTACGATTATCTATGTCGGTAAGGCCAAAATCTTGAAAAACCGTGTTCGCCAATATTTTCATTCTGCAAACCATACGCCAAAAGTTGCAGCAATGATTGAGAAGATTTGGGATCTCTCCTATATTCTTACCGACACAGAGTTTGAAGCATTATGCTTAGAATCAAACCTGATTAAAAAGCACAAGCCCCGCTACAACATTCTTTTAAAAGATGATAAAGGCTATCCCTTTCTGAAAATTACCAGCGGTGCCTATCCGCGCATACAGCTTGCCCGCAAAAAAGAAAACGATGGTGCGCAATATTTCGGTCCGTATCCGAGTAGCGCCGTTGTCTATGAAACAATAGATGTTCTGCGCCGCATTTTTTCTATTCAGCATTGCACAAAACGATTCCCTGAAGAAATCGGCCGCACGCGCCCGTGTCTTTATCATGCGATGCACCGCTGCAGTGCTCCCTGTCAGGGGCTGATTTCTCCCGAAGCGTATCAAAAAACATTTTCTGAGATTGTTCGATTTTTAAACGGAGAACATTCTGCCCTCCTTCGTGATTTAGAAGAAAAAATGCTTGCTGCATCCGAAAATCTGGAATTTGAAACGGCCGCTACCTACCGAGACAAGCTCGAGGGTATCCGCCGCATCACAAAAGAACAAAAAGTCATTAGTTCCCATAAAAATGCAGATATTTTTGCGTTGGCAACGGAAGAGGATATGGCCGTCTTTTCTGTTTTCTTCCTTCGCGACGGCAAGCTCCTGGGCACGCGCCTCTACAAAGAAAGCGGCGGCCTTTATGCGGAAAAAGCAGAAACACTCGCAAATTTTGTGCAGGCTTATTATAGTCGGGATGTCGATGTCCCGCCACAGGTTTTTACAGCTCTCCCCCTGCCTTTATCCTCTGCACTTTCGGATTGGCTTTCACAAAAGCGTATGAAATCCGTTTCGCTCCGTGCACCCCAGCGCGGCGAGCTTCGCAAGCTTTGTGATATGGCCGAGAAAAACTGCCAGCATGCACTGGAAGCATTTAAGCTGGAGCTTTTACAAAAAACAAATCGCGATAAGGCGCTTGCAGAGCTCGCGCAGAATATCGGCTTGGAAACACCGCCCCTTCGCATTGAAGCATACGACATTTCGAATACCGGCGGCAGCGAAAGCGTAGGCTCCATGATTGTGTTTTTAAACGGAAAAAAAGCGCCGTCCTCCTATAAGCGCTTTAAAATTAAATATATTATCGGTTCCAATGATTATGACTCGATGAAAGAAGTCTTATCCCGGCGCTTCCTGCGCTATCATGATGCGGATGCAGACTTTGCTGAGCGCCCGGACCTTCTTTTGATAGACGGCGGCATTGGACATGTCCATGCGGCAGAGGAAGTTCTTCATCTTCTGAACATTTCAGTGCCAGTGCTTGGGATGGTTAAGGACGACCATCACAAGACGCGTGCGCTCGTGCGCACTGACGGCGAGGTTGTCCTTTCTCCCGGGAGTGCCGCATTCCGGCTCGTTACCTTCATTCAGGACGAAGCGCATCGTTTTGCCATTACCTACCACAAAAAGCTCCGCAGCCAGAAAAGCTTTGCCGGAGAACTGGATGGTATCCGCGGCGTTGGACCTGCAAAAAAGAAAGCACTTCTTGCACATTTCCGGTCAATCTCTGCCATCCGGAAGGCGAGCGTAGATACACTCAGCGCCGTCCCTGGCATTGACCGCCGCACGGCAGAAAACATTTATGCTTTTTATCAGAAACAGAAGAAAAATTTTTAAAAACTCTTTACAAATGCGATGTAGATGTGATACTGTTAAAGGAAGAATGCAGAAAGGAAAATACCATGGCAAAGAATTTAATTATTGTGGAATCTCCTGCGAAAGCAAAAACAATTAAAAAGTACCTTGGGCGGGACTATAGCGTAGTTGCGTCCTTTGGCCATTTACGGGATTTACCGAAAAGCCAGCTCGGTATTGACATGGAGCATGATTTTGCCCCAAAATATATTACTATCCGTGGCAAGGGCGACCTTTTGGCAACGCTGAAAAAAGAAGCCCGAGCTGCAGAACATGTCTACCTTGCAACTGACCCGGA
>JAZSDW010000051.1:0-1628 GCA_045531355.1 Clostridia bacterium
ATTATCATTATGGCCGATGCGGATGTAGACGGCTCGCATATCCGCACACTGCTTCTGACCTTTTTCTTCCGCTTTATGCGGCCGCTTATCGACGACGGCAGAATTTATCTCGCCCAGCCGCCGCTTTATAAGGTCTTTAAAGGCAAAAAGGAAAAATACGCATTCAATGACGAGGAGCTGGCGCTCGCACTGCAGGAAATCGGCGAGGACGCTTCCGTGCAGCGCTATAAAGGTCTTGGTGAAATGAATGCGGAGCAGCTTTGGGATACGACGATGAATCCCGAAACGAGAACGCTTCTTCGCGTAGAGCTTGCAGACGCAGTTGCGGCCGACGAAATCTTCACCATTTTGATGGGTGATAAGGTAGAACCGCGGCGCGATTACATTATTGAAAACGCCACGAGCGTTAAGAATCTGGATATCTAAGGGGGGAATAAGCAATGTTTAATATTGAAGATGAAAAAATTATTCCCGTCGAGATAAGCCGGGAAATGAAAACGGCGTATATTGACTACGCCATGAGCGTTATTATCGGCCGTGCGCTTCCGGATGTGCGGGACGGGCTTAAGCCTGTACACCGCCGCATTCTCTATACGATGAATGAGGACGGCATCACGGCGGACAAGGCATATCGCAAGTGTGCAACCACCGTCGGTCAGGTGCTTGGTAAGTACCATCCGCATGGCGACGCGTCCGTATATGATGCGCTCGTGCGATTGGCGCAGGATTTTTCGCTTCGCTACACGCTGATTGACGGACAGGGGAACTTCGGCTCGGTCGACGGCGATCCTGCCGCTGCCTACCGCTATACGGAAGCGAGAATGAGCCGCCTTGCACACGAAATGGTGGCGGATATTGAAAAAGACACCGTAGATTATATTCCGAACTTTGACGAGCGGCTGAAAGAACCCGTGGTACTGCCGTCGCGCTTTCCGAATCTTTTAGTCAACGGCTCTTCCGGTATTGCCGTTGGTATGGCAACGAACATTCCGCCGCATAACCTCGGCGAGGTGATAGACGCCATCGACGCGATGCTGGACGATCCGGACATTTCGATTGACGAGATTATGACGCACATCAAAGGTCCTGACTTTCCGACCGCCGGCCTTGTGATGGGCAGAAGCGGCATCCGCAGCATGTATACGAAAGGCCGCGGCCACATCATCATGCGCGCCAAGGCGGAAATTGAGGAGCATCAGGGGCGCGAGCGGATTATCGTAACGGAAATTCCGTACCAGGTCAACAAGGCACGCCTGATTCAGAAAATTGCCGAGCTTGTCAAGGACAAGCGGCTTGAGGGGATTTCCGACCTTCGCGACGAGAGCGACAGAGAGGGTATGCGCATTGTTATCGAGCTTAAGCGCGAAGCAAACGGCAATATCGTTTTAAATCAGCTTTACAAAAACACGCAGATGCAGGAAACCTTCGGCGCGATTATGCTGGCAATTGTAAACGGCCAGCCGCAAATTTTGAATATCAAAGAGATTCTCTGGCACTACATCGTATTCCAGGAAGAGGTCATCCGCCGCCGCACCGAGTTCGATCTGGAAAAGGCCAAGGCCCGCGCCCACATTTTCGAGGGCTACAAGATCGCGCTGGACAACATCGACGAGGTGGTGGAGATCATG
>JAZSDW010000046.1:0-3317 GCA_045531355.1 Clostridia bacterium
TTGCAACTCCTTGGCTCACAGAACGACATGGCTACGATCCGACTTTGCAGTTTTTCTGCCAGATCTTCCACATTACTCTTTTTAAAGTGTATTGCTTTGTTTTCTGTCACCAATGTGTTTTCAGGAATATCAGAACATAAAACTGCGTTGCCATATGCAAGAGCTTCCAAAAGGCTCAGGGACATTCCTTCAATATCAGAAGGAAGAGTAACTACATATGCATTGCTATATATTTCGCATAATACATCACCTGATATAAATCCTGTAAAAAAAATATCAGGATTTCCAGATGCTTTTTGCTTGATCATCTTTACATATTCATCTGTATCGCTTGTATCACCCGCGATAACAAGCTTTTTATTTGTTTTTATACTGTTATACGCATCAATCAGGTAATGAACGCCTTTTTCTGCTGTAAGTCTTGAAACAATACAAACATAATCCCCTTTTGAAAGTCCGTATAATTTCGTGATTTTGTCCGCTTCTTTTTTGACAGGTTTATCTATGCCGTTATGAATCAGTACCGTGTCACGGTTATAGGTTGTCTTAAAATAAGCACGGGCACTTTCGCTTAATACGATTATTTTATCAGCGCATTTTACCATAACGCGCTCTCCGAATTTTATATACTTAGAGGCAAAACCCTTGCCCCATTTTTCTCTTTGCCAATCAAGACCGTGCACGGTGGCAACACAGCGTTTCCCGAATAGTTTTGGTATCCACATGGCAGCGCAAGGCCCTTCTGCATGGAAATGTACGATATCAAAATTTCCGAAAGCTGCACAAATTGCGGCGGTAAAAGAAGCAACCATAGCAGAAAGACCTTTTTTGTTGATAGTCCATGCATTTTTTAATGTTACACCTTTATATTTTTTGTCTTTAACCATGCCGATATATTCATTTTCCACTTTATCGGAACTGCGGTTGTAGCAGGTAACATCTATTCCTTTTTCAACAAGCAACGGACACAAAGAAGTGAGCACATTTTCAATGCCACCGCGCCTTGACGGAATGACCTTATGGCCAACCATTGCAACTTTCATATTTTTATCTCCTATCTTATCTTCCGGTTCCGCTAAGCATAACAATAGGTGTTTTAAGCATAATCAGTAAATCTCCCGGAAAAGTTCTGTTTTGTATGTAATCAAGGTCCATTTCAACCCACTGTTCAAATGGAATATCATTTCTATTTTTACTTATCTGCCAGGTGCAAGTAATTCCCGGGGTAACATGCAAACGAAGTTTTTGGTAATCGGTATAATATTCAACTTCTCGCGGGAGCGGAGGTCTGGGGCCTACCAAAGTCATATCTCCCTTGAAAACATTAAAAAATTGCATTAATTCATCAAGAGATAACTTTCGGAGAATTCTTCCAACTCTTGTTATTCTGGGATCCTCTTTGATTTTAAAAACAGGCCCTTCCATTTCGTTCTTATCCTTGAGCTGCTCCAAAAGTTCTTCTGCATTGGGACGCATTGTGCGGAATTTATACATATAAAATTCTTCGCCGTGGCGCCCTACTCTTTTTTGTTTAAAGAACGGACCTGCGCTTGGATCATCAATACATATAACTATTGCTATTATTATCATTAACGGAAGAAAACCTAGCAAAATAACCGTAGCAAAAAATATATCAAAAAGCCTTTTCTTTCTCCAGTAAGACAAATATGATTTTTCAAGCAAAGCTTCTAATTTAACTCTTGTTTTTTCATCAACCTTTTCACTTTCAATGTAAGGCATTTTGCAGACCTTCTTTCATTTCTTTATTCAAACTTAAAATTTATAAGCGTGTCATACTCAATATTACGCCAGAGAGAAACATAAAATTTCTTAAATCCCCGCCTTATTCCATCCATTAAATTCTCTGTGTCTTTTATCATCCCCGGATGAAATCCAATCTCGATATTTCTGTTATGTTTTTGGGCGAGTTCGATATAATGCGGAAGCAATTTTTTTATTCTGGTTTCATTTAATTTTCCCGAAAACATTACTCCCATAAAATAGGCAGATTGTATTTTCGATTTTTTAAATTCTCTGCGGTTGATAAGGGCAAAAGTTTTTAGCAACCATTGTTTCGCCAATCCCGTAGGACGATATTCAAAATACAACGACGGTATGCAAATATACGGCAGAATCGGTTCCGCAGGAATACGCATATATTCAACATGCAAGCTCTCATCTTCTATTACGCGCATCAGTGTTTTAAAAACGAGCGGTATCATATGTGTATGCTGGTGACTGTCTATTGCAACAGGTATCGTTTCGCCTATTGCCTTTTTCCAAAATTTTATTTGCCTTTGTATTTCTTTATAAATTTGCTTTTCAAGCTTCTTTCTTTTAGGCGACAAAGAAAGCGCAAGCAAGCCTACAAAAGAATATTTAAAGCATCCGCTTTTTGAGACGAGCAAATCTACATCCCTCGGATTTGAAAGCGGGCGTCCCTCAACCAAATTGATATGTAAAGAGAGCGTTGCGTCTTTCCCTGATAATTGTTTTTTAAAATCTGGGATTTTGCCGTTTGGCAAAATACTTATCTTGTTTAAAGCGCCATTTTCAAGACAATTTTCTATGTGACTGTTTGCGCCCTCGGATATCCCATAATCGTCTGCACAGAAATATATCATATCAATCCCCCAATTTTATTACAAGCACATTATCAACTACTGAAATTGACTTTTTTTCGGGCCAACTGTTCAAATTGTCTGCATCAATCCTTTTTAAAATATCTGCTTTTTCTTCGCCCGAAACGAATTGATATTTTTTATTACAATAATCATTTAATGCATCGCATAAAACACTTTGCCCCACGATTTCATCGTCTGCCCGCAAAATATAGCCATCTGTCGTTCCCGTCATGTCCGGCGGCAACGCTGCGCTGTAATCCTCACTTTCGGGCAAACAGCCTAAAACTAAAATTTTGTCGCATCCTTCTGCGCCATCCGTCTGTTCTATGCGGTCTGCAATACGGACTAACGCGCCATAAGACTTTTCATAAGCCATATTTAATTTATGATAACTGACATTTGCGATGATTGTCTGATTAAATATAAGCAAAGCCGAAACGCCGAGTATCGCCCAGGACTTTAAAGCATTTTGCTCTGTAGTTTCGTATTGCAGTATGAATAGCAAATAAAATACCAAAAAGCCCATTTTCATCAGATTGTGATAATCTATTTCGCTGTTTATAAAGCTAAGCACACTTGCTCCGATAGGCAGTAAAATCACAAAAACGCCAAGCATCAGGATTTTGCCAATACTTAATTTGTTTTTAATAACATCTGCCAAATATAAGACAAAAGTCAAAACAAACACAATAG
>JAZSDW010000081.1:0-11969 GCA_045531355.1 Clostridia bacterium
CCTATATATGGAAAAGATTGTCAATCAAAATTTTTATTTTTCTATAAAATTTTTATAAGAAGACACGAAAAAAAGAGCGAAAAAATGGGAAAAATGACAAGAGAAAAGTTTTTGTAAAAAGATTTTCTTCCCTTAAAAATATTTTTTCAAAAAAAACTTGCATTTTCCATTTTTATGTGTTATAATACACAAATGTGATTATGGGTATTCCTCTGCGAGCAAAGGTTGCATCCATGAATGCCTGAAGAAAGAGAGGAAAGAAAATGGATACGATTCGCGCAATTACGAACGAACAGCTGCGGACTGACCTGCCCAAGCTGGAAATTGGTGACACGCTTCGGCTGCACCTGAAGGTCAAAGAAGGAAACAAAGAAAGAATCCAGATGTTTGAAGGTACTCTGATTGCCCGCAAGAACGGCGGCATCAGCGAAACCATCACGGTTCGCCGCATTGCTTCCGGTGTGGGTGTGGAAAAGATTTTCCCGTTACATTCGCCGAACATCGCGAAGATTGAAGTGGTCCGTCACGGTAAAGTTCGCCGTGCAAAGCTCTACTACCTGCGTGGAAGAGTTGGTAAGGCCGCCAAGGTTAAAGAACGCTTATAAGAAGCAAGAAAAGGGACCTCGCGTCCCTTTTTCGATATCAGGAGGTAGCAATATGAAAGCAGAAACCGAGGGAAAAAAGAGCACCGGAAGAGAAATTCTCGAGTGGATTCTTTGCATTGTGGTTGCTATGGCAATCACACTTTTGCTGCGTAATTTTGTGTTCACGCTTGTCCGCGTGGATGGGGCTTCTATGGACCCCACGCTGGAAAACGGGCAGCGCCTTGTGATGATTCGCCTGGGCTATACGCCGCAAAAGGGAGATATTGTGGTTGTGGATCCTGATAATGGAAGCGCAGCACCCTATATCAAGCGGATTATCGGGATGCCCGGAGATACGCTGCAGTTTGAGACCAATGTCCGCGGCGAAGTTACATTGTATATCAATGGCGAAAAACAGGACGAGAGCTATATCAGCTCTACGCTTTATCCCGGCAACATCGGAAGAGGGCTTTACACAGTACCGGAAGAACATGTGTTTGTTATGGGCGACAATCGTCCAAACAGCAAAGACAGCCGCGATGCTTCCGTTGGCTTTATTCCGTTTGAGCATATTCTGGGCGAAGCCTCGCTTCGGCTCTGGCCGCTGGATAAGATGGGAACGCCGTGATGCAGATACAATGGTTTCCGGGGCATATGGCGAAAACGGCACGCCTTATCACGGAGAATTTAAAGCTTACCGATGTCGTTGTGGAGATTGCAGATGCGCGGATTCCGCGCGCAAGCCGGAACCCGTATTTGAAGCAGCTTATTGCAAACAAGCCGCAGGTGCTGATTTTAAACAAGACCGATTTGGCCGACCCGAGGGCATGTGAAGCTTGGAAACGCTATTATACTGAAAAGGGCGAAAGTGCGGTCTTTGTAAATAGCAGGGATGAGAAAATATGGAAGCCGGTTATAAGTGGTGTGGAAGAAGTGCTTTCGGATCTTCTTCGGCGCCGCGCGGAAAAAAATATGCAGGGACGGCCGGTGCGCATGATGATTACCGGTATCCCGAATGTTGGAAAATCCACATTTATTAATAGTCTGTCCGGGCGCGCCAGCGCAAAAACCGGGGACAAACCGGGTGTCACCACCGGCAAACAGTGGGTAACACTTCGAAATGGCTATGAACTTCTGGATACGCCCGGAATGCTTTGGCAGAAATTTGCTGAAGATGCGGTGGGAATGCGGCTCGCTTTTACGGGCGCTATCCGGGATACGATACTGGATATGGAAGAACTGGCGGTGCATCTGCTCGTTTTTTTGCGGGACACATATCCCGCGGCTCTAGGGGCGCGCTATGGCATAGAGGTTACGCCCGAAAAGGACGGATATGCGCTTCTTTGCGATATTGCACAAAACCGCAATTTTCTTTTGCGCGGAGGCGAACTGGACACCGAGCGTGCGGCCAAAATTTTGCTGGATGAATGTCGTGCGGCAAAGTTAGGCGCCATTTCGTATGAATTTCCAAATGCGTAGTTTTATATGAAACACCCCCTTCTTTTTGAAAGGGGGTGTTCGTTTGTACGATTATTCTTCTTCCGGATAACAGATTGAACATGGTGTGTATCCGTTTTCTATAGCGTCACTTAATCGGATTTCTGTCAAATTATTTCTATATCTAACGATAATGCAGCGCTTTCGATGATATTTTTTGCCGGCGGAGGTTACATAATAGATACGCGTGGAATTTACAGGAGCTGCCACAGAGGCTGCTCGTTTTGCGGGTAAGGCATTTCTGATAAGCGATACGCTAAGGACACAAGCGATCAGCACCAGTATGCACACCAGCACTTTCCAGTTTTTCAGCATAAAGAGCTTGAGCCTAAATCCAATGCCGGGGTTCATAAGGTAAAAGGAGAATTCATTTGCGAATTCTTCTTTTTTTATTCTAGAATACATGCTCTCAGGAAGATTAAAATTAGGATCTAGGATATGCCCTAGCTCATGCCGTAAAAGAGAGCACTTCTCTTCATCGGAAACATCTGCATTTATAAACACAAATTTCAGGGCATTGTTTATATATACAAAAGCGTCGTTTTGCTCAATTTCCTTTTTAATTCCCAGTCTCTCTATCAGTTCTGCTACAGGTGCTGCATTCGCATGCTTTCTATATGGAATCATCGTAAACTGATTCGATTCGATGATGCGCTGTATGTCAGCGCAATTATTTAATATGTAATGCTTATGTTTAAGTAGCGTTTTAAGCGCGATATGCTTTGCTAAGTTATTTTTCATAGGCATCCTTTTTGATGGTATCGATTAAATCCAAAATCTTTTTTTCGTTCTCTGTCAAGGGTTTGCCGGAAGTCATGCTTCCGTATGCCGCAATAATTGCTTTTTCTAAACTTTCAGGATGCAGCCGTCTGTATTCCGTTTCTGCAACTGCCGCCACAGCATGCCTCCCCATATCGTCAAGTGAACTGTAAATTTTGATAATATCCCAAAGTGCATCATCCATGATGACGGGATAATCACTTGCAGCGTGAATATCAAGTTCTTTTAAAATTTTGCTTACCATACCATAATTCGATACGGACACACCGTTTTTTAAAATAAAATTTATTGTTGTGCGCGGAATGTTGGTATGCTTTGAAAAATTTTCTATTGTGCCGAATTTTTCCTTGATTCTCTTACGAATCAGGTCTTTATACTGATCCATCAAAATCACTTCCTTAATTGTATTGTACAACACAATGTGCAATCCGTCAATAAAATAAACAAAAACAGTTGACAAGCAACCATTTTCTGGTATAATCAAAAAGACAATACAATATACATTTTAAGAATATAAGACGATAAAATGTATAAAGGCTATGTCGAAAAGACAGTAAATGGTTGACAACTTCTTGGAATATTATTATTTGTGTGGTAAGATAATAGTATAAATATAGGAAAGGGAGTTGTACAATGACTAAAAGGATAACGGAAGATGCGATCGAAACATTCAAACAGTATCTAATTAATGAGGAAAAGGCTACGGCAACGCTGGAAAAATATATGCGTGATATCAAAGCTTTTTCCCGGTGGACCTTGGAGTCCGAATTTGACAAGCGAAAAGTCCTGGCGTATAAAGAATATCTGATAAAGAATTTTGCACCGGCATCTGTAAATTCAGTCTTGTCTTCGCTCAACAGTTTTTTTGACTTTAACCAGTGGCACGACATGAAGGTCAAAATGCTGAAAATTCAAAAACAGATTTTTGCACAAAAGGATAAAGAGCTTTCAAAAGCAGAGTATGCAAAGCTACTGGATACGGCAAAGGCAAAAAGGAACGAAAGGTTATACTTGCTCATGCAAACAATTTGTTCAAGCGGCATCAGAGTATCTGAGTTACAGTATATAACCGTTGAGAGCATACGGGCGCGGAAGGCAACGATTAACTGTAAAGGGAAGATGCGGGTTGTCATTTTGCCGAAGGAGCTTTGCGGGATGCTTACCCGGTACGCGAAGACGAAACAAATAACAAGCGGCTCCATTTTTATAACAAAAACAGGAAAACCGCTTGACCGGAGCACAATATGGAAAATGATGAAAGCCATCGGCGAGAGCGCCGGGGTATCAAAGTATAAAGTGTTTCCGCATAATTTGAGGCACCTTTTCGCGCGCACTTTTTATAAGCTCCAAAAAGATATAGTAAGGCTCGCGGATATTCTGGGACATTCCAGTGTCAACACCACACGCATCTACACAATGGAAACGGGGGAAATACACCGTAAACAAATCCAGAAACTGGGACTTTTAAGGCTATAAAAAATACCACATAATCGAAATTATGCGGTAGGGCAATTTCCACATAATCGAAATTATGTTGCAAGACATAATCAATTTGACATAAAGGAACTACACGATTCTATGACACACACATATTTTTCTAAAAAACTGCATAACTTTTAGACCGGCTCTTGTTCGCTTTGTATAACCGGTCTGTTTTTCAATGCCTTTTTTTATGTAGAATGCTAATTTTTTCATAAAATGACAGTAAATCATTGACAAACCCTCCTGAACATGCTATACTGTTCGTACAGTCCGTGTGGATTGTGAAATAAAATACCACATAATTTCGATTATGTAGCGAGGCATATTTTTTTTAGAGATGCTTGTAATGAGCGTTACAGAATGCAGCCGCTATGCTGTGTGTTGTACGAAAGAGGGGAATCCAATTGGACAGTTTTGGTATGTCCGGTAAAAGAAAAGAAATTATCAAAACAACATGGGACTACCTTTTGAGAACGGGACTTCAAAATGCGTCTATAGGGGAACTTTGCCGAGAAGCAAAGCTTGCGCAGAGCAGTCTTTATTATTGGTTTGAAAATAAAGACGATATATGGATAAGCGCAGGGAAATATGGCTTGTCGAAGGTGGTCGATAAGCTCCTTCGTTTTACACTAAAGCATACAGATTCCGTTAAAAGCTATTTTGATACGCTTCTTGAGGAAATTGATCAGTATAAATCAGAGCTTCGATGTGTCATACAAATTACGGTCAGCCCCGTCTTTGGAGCACGCATGCGAGAAACGATGAAGGAATTTAATTACTCGTATGCAGAGTTTGCAAAACAACTTGTGGAGATTTTTGGTTGTACCTTTGAGCAGGCGGAAATGTTTATATACTCAACACTTTCAGCCATTATCGATTATGTGGTCTGGGATGATGGAGAAAAAACGCAGATGCTACTTGACAACTTATGCGAGAGAGTACTGACAAAAATAAATATTGCGCAGTAATAGAGACTACACCCAATAGGAGAAACAGCAAATGAGATTACTTACAGCGATAAAGATTCAGGCAAAATGCAAGCTGGATAGCGAATTGAAAACCTTGCCGGCTGAGAAGAAAAGAAGATTGGCAGATTTAGTAGAAAAAACCGTTCCGAGCGGGCTTGCGCCGATTGACGAATGGAACGAAGTGATTGCCTGCTTTGTGGAGGAAAAACCAATAAGAGATCATCAAAAAGCGAAAGAAACGCTTTTGTCGATCCTTCGCCAAGAATAATCCCATTGACGAGCGCGCTTCGCACTGGTTTAAAAAAGAAAATGGAGGCAAAAAGAATGTATCGAAAAAACTACATAAAAAGCGCTTCTTTCTTTATCGGTTGCATTCTCATCTTGCATTTGGTTTTCGGCATGGCGCCGGTCTATGCTGCGAAAGATACCGTTATTTTAAACGGCCCGAATGAAAGTGCAAACAAGATATTTACGGCTGAAAATATGTTTCCGGGTGACAAAATTTCGCGCGAGTATGTTTTAAATCTATCTCATAAAGAAGATATCGATATTATTTTTGAAGTCGATGTGCATGAAGGTTATGCCGCGCTGGCAGAGGTTTTAAAGCTGAAGGTTGAAATACCGGGCGAAGAAGCCCCTCTGTATGATAATTTGATGAAGGACATGCCGGACACCACATATACCTTGCCAGCCAGAAGACAAAATGTGACTTACTGCCTGACCGTTTATTTGGATACTTCCGTTGGAAACGCCTACCAAAACAAAGAGCTCAAGGCGGATTTTAGCTGGTCGTACATTCCTGAAAGCACAGGCGGCGGCTCCGGCGGGGACATTGGCGGCGGCGGAACAAATAGACCGGGCGCAGAAACAACAAAAATGTTAAGGCGCGCATATGTAATCGGCAGACCGAACAATTATTTTGAACCTGAGGCGCCCATTACGAGAGCGGAAACAGCTACCATCTTCGCAAGAATTTTTGCGGATTATAACGAAGATAACCTGATTGCAACCAAAACGAAGTTTCTGGATGTGACAGATGCAGATTGGTTTGCAAAATACATATCCTGTTGCGAAGCTAAAAACATCATTTTTGGTTATGAAGGCAGGTTTAGACCACATGATGACATAACAAGGGCAGAATTCGCCACAATTTGCGTAAGGTTTTTTGAAAAACGAAGCGGAAGCAGCATTACGCCCAGAGATATAGCCTTTATAGATTTTGAAAGCAGTCATTGGGCGTACGACACAATGAAAAAGGCGCACGCAAACGGATATGTTTCCGGATATCCGGACGGGACGCTCAGGGCCGATAACACGATAACCCGCGCGGAGGCGGTAGCAATTGTAAACAGAATGCTTGAGCGCATTCCTGATAAGGAATACATTGATAACAATTTAGATAAACTAATCGATTTTATAGATGTTCGGGATAAGAAATACTGGGCATATTATGAAATCTTCGAAGCAGCAAACACCCATTATATCCGATTCGTAAGTGGCTTTGCAAAATGGGTCGATTAAGGGAGACACAACAGAAAGGCGGCTCTGGTTTGAACAAAAATGTAAAATACATCATAATCGCCCTTCTGGTGTTTTCATCAATACTCTGCGTTATCTCCATAACCTATTTCGAGACAGCAGATGTTGTGGCGGTATATACAAGAAATAATTTGTTTTGGAGTAACGCAGAGTTTTTTGATGACGGCGCGGTAAAGCTGGATTTAAAACATGGCAAAACAAGCGTCAGGCTAAAGAATGATGTAAAAGGGAATATAGGCTTTTGTCTCTATTTGTACGACGAAAAAGAAATTGCAAACGCAATTAAACTGTCGGCAAAAGGCATGACCGAAATAGGCGAAAATGCGTACCCGGCTTCCTTAGCCGGATGCGATGTCAAATGCGCGTATCGGGGCGTTCTTGCGGGAAATGAAAAAAAGAACTTTGTAATCGAGTCGACCGGGGATACGGAGATAAGACTTTTAATGATTATAGAGGACAATAACTCGTACCCGAAGACAGCAGAAAGCATTCCCACCCTTGCAAATGTAAAGCTGAATGCAGAGGTGCTTTTGGACGGCCAGTATGCGCGAGGGAGGGAGTATGCCTTCACCTTAAAAGATGAGGAAGGCGGCATGATCGAAACCGTACAGAATGACGATGGGTATATTTCCTTTTCCAATATCGCCCTAAAGGAAAAAGGAACTTACATCTACTATCTCTCTCAAAGCGAAGGGAAAAATAAAAAAACAATCTACGATAAATCTGTTTATAAAATCAGCGTGGTTGCAGAAGCAAAAAATGAGGTGCAGGTTTTTTATGAAAAAGACGGCGTGCCAAAAGAAACCTTGCCGCGCTTTTCAAATTACAAGGAAAGCACGCCCCACCAAAACAGCATAGAATACCCAACAAATGAGAAGAAAGCAAGCAGAAAGCCCAATTTTCTGCTTTGGTCAACATTGGCAATTGGTATTCTTTTGGCTTTGTTCTATGGTATTGCACACAGAAAGGGTAATGCGAAAAATGATTAAAGATAAAAAACTTCAAATCAATGTCCTGACCTTGATTTTTCTTTGCCTTGGACTTTGTATAACAAGCTTTGCACTCTCGTACACAGTAATAAAAATCGAAAACAATTTTTTCAAAACAGGTGAAATAAAAATTAACCTCAATGATGGGAAGGCCATTATAAACGAAAACGATCATTTGTTCGAGCCGGGCATGACGGTTGAAAAAAATTTCTTCATCAAAAACGACGGTGGGGAACCCATTTATTATAAGCTCAATTTTACCGGCGTTTCGGGCGAACTCAGCAAAGCGATTGTGGTGACGATATTAGATAAAAACCGCCTCGAATTGGTATCGGGAAAGGTATATGAATTTGAAAGCGACAAAGAACTGATTGGTTCTTTGAGCGGACATGAAAAACAGGACTTGATTGCACGGTTCCATTTTCCCAAAGACGAGGGAAATGTATATAAAGGGACTGAACTGCAATTTAAAATGTCGGCGATTGCAGTCCAGACCAGAAATAATTCTGGCAAGGAATTTGAATAAGGAGAAATGCAATGAAAGCTTGGAAGGCACTAAAAAATGTATTTACATGGCTGCTCGTAGCAGCCGCAGTCTGCATGATGGTGTTCACGGTTGTTTCCGTTACAACCTTTGACAGAAACGACCGGGCTTTATTTGGCTATAAAGCCTTTATCTGCCGTTCGGACTCCATGAAGGCAACTGATTTTGCGTCCGGAGATTTGGTGTTTGTGAAAGAGGTTCCGCCTGCGATCATTATGCCCGGCGATATTATATCCTATCGTTCGGAAGATCCTGACACTTTTGGAGAGACCTTTACCCATAAGGTGCGCGAACTTACAACGAATGAAGAGGGACAGCCTTGTTTTATCACATATGGTACAACAACCGGTATTGATGATGAACTGCCCGTAAAATATATGCAGGTACAGGGGCTTTACAAATTTAATATCCCAAAGGCTGGAACATTCTTCTCTTTCCTGAAAACAACACCCGGCTATTTTATTTGTATCTTCCTTCCGTTCATGCTTTTAATTTTAATGCAGGGCTTAAATACTGTTAAATTGTTCAGAAAATATAAAAAAGAACAAATGGACGAGATGACAGCCGAAAGAGAAAAGCTCGAAGAAGAACGCAAACAAACGGCTGAAATGATGAAGGAGTTGCAGGCGCTCAAAGAACAGCTTGCGGAAAAAAACGGGCAGACGCCCGAGCAGTAAGGTATGAACAGCAAAGGGCTGTTTATATATTTGTCTGACAAAAAAACAATAAGGAGGTAGGAAAAATGACAAATAGCAAAACAACAAAGAGAGCCTTGCTTACAAGCGCAGTATCCCTCGTGCTTTGCTTTGCAATGCTTCTCGGAACCACATTTGCGTGGTTTACAGATTCTGTAACAAGTGCAAACAACATTATCAAGTCCGGCAATCTGGATGTGTTGCTTTATCACGCCGACAAAGCTGCACCGACGGATACAGTAGTTGACAATAGCACTACACTTTTTGACGATGTAGCCCTTTGGGAACCTGGCGCAATGGTTTGGGAAAAATTGACCGTTGAGAATGTCGGCAGCCTTGCGCTGAAGTATAATTTGAGCGTCAATATTACCGAGATTAGCTCTGTTAACGGAAGAAGCCTTGCAGATGTTCTGAAGGTCGCTGTAATGAACGAAGTGCCTACTCGCGAAAATGTTGCGGCATCTGCAACACAGCCCCTTGCAACTTTTAATGTTGAAAGCGATAAGGCTCTTAACCCCGGTATTTCTGACACATTCTATGTAGCAATCTATTGGGCACCTTCTGCCAATGACAACGATTACAATGTTGCTGATGGAGCCCTCAAGGCAACCCTCGGCGTAAATCTGGTTGCAACGCAGCTTGAAGCTGAACTTGACAGTTTTGGCTCAGATTATGATAAGGATGCAAAGTATCCTTTAGTTAAAGGTCAGAAAATCGAAAGTGGTATTTATGACGAAAACCCTGCATTGTATGACGAAACATTAGCAGAACCCGATTCAGAATATATCGCAATCGACTTTGTAAAAGATGGTAAACAGCAGTGGGTTGTAAGCAAACGGTCTGAAACTGTAGTTGTTTCAGTAGACGGTGCAAATGCAAGAACAGCAAGAAACTACGAAGTAAAGGACGCATCAGGCGGAAAACTGTGGAGTATTATTAGAGACCTTCAGAATAACGAACATACAACAGTTTACCTGCTTCCGGGTACATATAACGAAGGAACAACAATCAACGTATACTCTAGTATGGACATTATCGGTCTTGGTGATAAAGACAGTGTCAAGGTTGTTAAAATTTCATCTTCAGACAGTAACCGTCATCTCTTTAACTGTAACGGCACCAAGGCTGATTATATCCAGGTAACACTTCGCAATTTGTACTTAGATGCAACGGCAAACACTACCAGTGGTAAGGATAACGCAGCAGTACAGAGCATTAGAAAAACAAAAGTAAAATGCTATGACCTTACCATAGTTAAAGGCACCGATTGGAGTGCAGTTGCTTTCTATGTAAACGGCAATAATGCAGTAGACGGTGTAAAATATCCGGCTTATTTGTATGCTGAAAACTGTGTGCTTAATACCAGTCGTACTTTTGGAATTGTTACAACTAGCGGTACCTATAAATTCTATCACACCAATCTTACTTATAATGGTGGAAACAGTGCATACACCACAAACAGCGGTTCGACATTAAACAAGAAAATGGAAGCTGACGATTGGTGGGAAACGGAATCTAACTCCATGTAATAAACAGTAAGTAGCTGTTTATATATTCGTCTAAAAAATATTGCATGAGGAGGTAAAACAAAATGACGAATAGTAAATCAACGAAGAGAGCCTTGCTTACAAGCGCAGTATCCCTCGTGCTTTGCTTTGCAATGCTTCTCGGAACCACATTTGCGTGGTTTACAGATTCTGTAACAAGTGCAAACAACATTATTAAGTCAGGGAATCTTGATATCGAACTTGACTACTGGGACGGAGCAAATTGGGAAAAAGTTGAGGGTGCTTCTGACATTCTTGCAGGAGAACGCTGGGAGCCGGGCTATGTGGATGTTGCATATTTGAGATTACAGAATGTAGGATCGCTAGCTCTCAAATATCAGCTTGGCGTAAACATCGTATCAGAAATTGTCGGTAAAAATGTGGCTGGAGACGCGCTTAAGCTTTCAGACTACATATACTTTGATGTGGTAGAAGGTGTAAATGGCGAAAGAAATGCTTACGCATCGCGCGAGACGGCCATAGCTGCAATCACCGATCCCACAAAGATATCTAAGGGTTATACAAAGGTTTCTGACATGGAAGCAGACAGCGAGGCACTCTATCTTGCAATGGTAGTTTATATGCCGGAAACTGTTGGCAACGAAGCAAACCACAATGGCATTGATGTTCCGCAAATTGACCTTGGTATCAATGTGTTTGCCACGCAGATTGCAAGAGAAAACGACAGCTTTGGCAACGATTATGACAATCTTGCCTTTGTGCCTGTTGCCGATGTAGATTTTCTTGATGACACGCGCATCACCTTGATTGATGAATCTACAATGGACCTCGATGTTGCATATAGCTTTAAAACTACCGAGGATGAGGTAGCAGCTGCAGCAAGCGGTTATCGTTATTGGCACGCAGATTTTGCTGTTTCTACCTCTGAACCTGTAAAAGCAAACTCAATGGCATTGGCAGGCTATTATGATGCTTATGCGCAGTTTACGAACACCGTTGGGAAGTGGATGTCGCTTCAGTCGAACGAGGATATTCCTGCAAACACAGAAATTCGCCTCATGGAAGTGATGGGTGTTACAGGCAACTATGAGGAATTATGCGATTGGATTCCGGAATTCCTGTGCGGCGCTAAAGATTTAGACGGGTCTAACAGAGGAAATACTCTGACCGTTGAGCTTCGTTTATACGAAACTTATAGCGAAGAAGAATGCCTTGAAAAATTCGGTTACACGTCCAAAAATAAAGAAACGGGTGAATATATAACCATCGGTGTATTTAAGCACACCTTTGGTTGCGTTTCTTCTGCGGAAGAGCTTACTGCCGCGATTGCTTCCGGCGGTAATGTCGTTCTTGCTTCGGATATCAGCGGCGTAGATGCAAATA
>JAZSDW010000011.1:0-12721 GCA_045531355.1 Clostridia bacterium
GTATTTTACAAGTGAAACACCGTTGTTTTCTAGATACTTTCCTACACTCAAGCTATCATCTTTAACAAAGGCTTGTTGTAAAAGGCAATTCTGTTCAAAGAATTTATTGATTTTACCAGCAACCATTTTCTCAATGATAGCATCCGGCTTGTTTGCATTTTTGGGATCTTCCTTAATCTGTGCGATGATGATGCCCTTTTCTTTCTCAATATCTTCTTCCGGAACAACCGCCTTATCTAAATAGAGCGGATTGATGGCTGCAATCTGCATAGCAGCATCTCTTGCAGCTTCATATGCAGCTGCGTCGGCAACATTGCCTTCCGCAACAACCATAACACCAATACGACCGCCACCATGCACATACCCTATAACATTACCCTCATAGCGTTCGAACCGACGAACATTCATATTTTCGCCAATTGTGGCAATTTTTTCTGTGAGCATTTCGCGGATGGTGTTTTCGCCATCTACAAATTTAGAATCTAAAAGTGCTTCTACATCTGCAGGATTGGTTTTGATAACCTGCTTTGCAACATCCTTAACAAACTGCTGGAACTCTGCGTTTTTCGCAACAAAGTCAGTCTCGGAGTTTACTTCTACCATTGCGCCGATATTGCCCTCTACAACAATATCAACAAGGCCTTCAGAGGCAATACGGCCAGCTTTTTTAACCGCTGCAGCCAGACCTTTTTCACGCAAAAACTCAATTGCCTTATCCATATCTCCGTCTGTGGCAGTCAGCGCTTTTTTGCAATCCATCATACCACAACCGGTTCTCTCTCTTAATTCCTTAACATCGCTTGCACTAATCATATCTGTTACTCCTTTTCGTACAAAAGATACCTTATGCTTCTTCCGCTACTTCTTCTGCTTTTTCCATCTGTTCTCCCTGTCTGCCTTCTAAGATAGCATTAGAGATAACGGAAGCAATCAGCTTAACAGCGCGAATTGCATCATCGTTGCCCGGGATAGCGTAATCCACTTCTTCCGGATCGCAGTTTGTATCTACAATTGCAACAACCGGAATGTTCAGCTTCTTTGCTTCTGCAATTGCAATTCTTTCCTTTTTAGGATCAACAACAAAAAGTGCACCAGGCAGCTTCTTCATTTCTTTAATGCCGCCGAGATACTTTTCCAGCTTTTCCATCTCGCCCTTCAGCTTCATAACCTCTTTTTTGGTTAAAAGCGCAAAGGTACCGTCTTCTTCCATCTTCTGCAGCTGGTAAAGACGCTCAATTCTCTTTTTAATCGTCTTAAAGTTTGTCATCATGCCGCCGAGCCATCTTGCGTTTACAAAGTGCATACCTACGCGCTCTGCTTCTTCTTTGATGGATTCCTGAGCCTGCTTCTTTGTGCCAACAAACAGAATGTCTCCACCTGCGGCTGCAACATCACGCACAAAGGCGTATGCTTCCTCGATTTTCTTTACGGTTTTCTGAAGGTCGATAATATAAATACCGTTTCTTTCGGTAAAAATATACTCGGCCATCTTAGGATTCCATCTTCTGGTCTGATGACCAAAGTGAACCCCTGCTTCTAATAATTGTTTCATTGCGACTACTGACATATCAGCACCTCCAAAAATGTTTTATACCTCCGCCCGCTTCAACGGCGCCGCGCCTTTCGGAACTGCATTGCCTCTGCAGAGCGTGCGTATTCAATCTAAAATATTATACTATACTTTTTTTCTGATTGCAAGCTTTTTTTGAAAATTTTTTAAATTTTTAATAAAAAGCATTTTCGATGATTTCAATCTCTAATTTTTGCCCAAATCTAATCGAGCCGGTTAGGGTTACCACATCAAACCGCACACAAGGCTGCTTGCTTATTTTTTGCAGATAGATTGCCGCAGTTTTGCGTATTCGGTCTTGTTTGTGAATATCGACGGCGGCTATGCCGCCGCCGAATGCGTCGCTTTTTCGGAATTTTACCTCAACAAAAACCAAATACTCTTCTTTCTGTGCAATAATATCAATTTCTCCGAAGCGTGAGCGAAAATTTCTTTCTAAAATTATATATCCTCTTTTTTGTAGTGCTCTTGCAGCAATATGCTCTGCTTTTTGCCCTCTATCCCTCAAAACCGTTCTCCTTATACCATTTCTTTAAAAATGTTCGTCTATGAATTGGACAGGGGCCATGCTCCCAAATGGCGTTTTTATGCGCGACAGTACCATAGCCTTTGTGAATTGCAAATCCATACCCGGGATACTTTGCTTCCATCTCCTGCATATAGCGGTCCCTAGAAACTTTTGCAATAATGGAAGCGGCGGCAATGGAAAGAGACAAGCTATCCCCTTTTACAATGGAAGCGTTCGGAAACGGCATGCCCTTCACGGGATTTCCATCAATGAGGACATACTCCGGTGATACGGAAAGTCCCTCAACTGCACGGCGCATAGCAAGGTGCGTAGCGTTTAATATGTTTATGGAATCAATTTCCTCTGCAGTTGCTCTTCCTATAGAAAAGGAAACAGCATTTTCACATATACAGTCATATAACGCTTCTCGCTTTTTTTCAGCAAGCTTTTTAGAATCATTTAGTCCAATTGGAAAAAAATCATGCGGCAAAATGACGGCGCCTGCAAACACATCCCCTGCTAAAGGCCCCCTCCCCGCTTCATCAACTCCTGCAATCGAGGAAAAGCCGAGCTTTACAAGCGCGGCTTCATATTTACGCATATCAGTGAGTCGCTGTATTTCATCCATGCGAATTCCTCTTTTCTTTTGATAGGATTAATCTTTAAATATTCTATTTAAAAAGGATGTCGCTAAAATAATAGCACCGATAACTGCAACAATTGTAAGCATGCCAACCAACATATATTTCGTATTAATCAAAAAGTTTAAAGGTAAAAAATTCATGATGTCGCCCTCCTACATAAAGAAATTCAAGATTAAGCCACCTGCAATTACAGATGCAATCTGGCCGGAAACATTAACACCAATAGAGTGCATCAAGAGGAAGTTAGAAGAATCCTCTTCCAGCCCCATCTTATGCACAACACGGCCAGACATCGGGAATGCAGAAATGCCAGCGGCACCAATCATCGGATTTACTTTCTTTTTGGAGAATAAGTTTAAAAGTTTTGCAAACAAAACGCCACCGGCGGTATCAAAAATAAAGGCAACAAGGCCAAGACCTAAGATCAAAAGTGTTTCGGGTTGCAGGAAGGTATCTGCCTGCATCTTTAAAGCAATCGTGATTCCTAAGAAGATAGTAATCAGATTGGCAAGCACCTTCTGCGCAGTATCTGAAAGAGAATTTAAAACACCACATTCGCGAATTAAGTTTCCGAACATCAAGAACCCGATAAGAGCTACGGATTCCGGTGCAACGGCACCGGCAATGATGGTAATAATAATTGGAAATAAAATTTTAGTCGTTCTGGATACATTCTTTTGCGCGTATGGCATTTTAATGAGCCGTTCTTTTTTAGTGGTTAAAAGCTTAATAACTGGCGGCTGAATCATAGGAACAAGCGCCATATAGGAATATGCAGCAACCATGATTGCACCCAGATACTGCGAGCCCAGTTTTCTCGCAACAACAATAGAGGTTGGGCCGTCAGCTGCACCAATGATAGCAATGGATGCCGCATCGTTTATATCAAAGAACATAGAGGCTAGGCATAAAGTGAAGAAAATACCAAACTGTGCCGCGG
Source organism: Clostridia bacterium (assembly GCA_045531355.1). Taxonomy (GTDB): domain Bacteria; phylum Bacillota; class Clostridia; order UMGS1883; family UMGS1540; genus SIG447. The sequence continues at coordinate 3,663 of JAZSDW010000011.1, forward strand.
CACCAAAAATCATCAGCTTCGGATTCGATAATAGCGGCGTAAAATCAATCATTGCGCCAATGCCGATAAACAAAATAAGCGGAAAGAGCTCGTTGTCAATTCCTGCTGAAAAGAGTGTGGTTAAAGTTTCTATGGCGCCGGACATGGGAAGGTTTACCAAAATAGTACCGAAGCCGAGCGGTAGAAGAAGCGTTGGCTCCATTTCTTTCTTGATTGCCAGATAAATGAGAATTCCGCCGATGAGCCACATTACAATTTGCTGCCAGGATGGAATAATAGCACTAGCAAAAAAATCGTTCATAAGAAGTTCCTCCTTGAAAAAGCTAATGTGCCTATTTTACCATTTTAAAACGCAAATGTCAAGCAGAACTGGGAGTTTTTTGCTTGGAAGAGTAAAATATAAGCGCATTTTGTCTATTTTTATTGCGATTCCCCAAAAATAGAGGGCTTAAAATAAAATTTGACACAAAAATTACATAAAAAAGCGCATCTATCCCGCATGGGAAGAGACGCTTTTTACCAAAACATAGTTAAAGTACGCATTTCTTCGTCTAAGCGAAGAAGCGCAACCCGGCGCTGCTCGAGCGCATCAATCCTGTATTGCTTGTAATCATTCATTGCAGGCGTCAGATCTGCACCGGCTTTTAGGAAATCGCTCATAAGAAGCGCAGTTTCGCCGGCAAAACGCATGTTGATGAGCGCCCACCAAAGCTCCTGTGCAGAGGCAGAAAAACCATAAGGCTCTTTAAAGGTTTTGAAGGCCTCAATTTCTTTCACAAAATCTTGAAAAAAGGTTTTATACTGCGAAACGATTGCTGCGTTATACACACCGCTTTCCAGCATGGATTGCATGGGACTTAGAGCTGCATCTGCCCTGGAAAGAAGCAACATGCTTCCATAAAATGACTTTTTGATATACAAAATTTCATCTTCAAAATATTCCGTTTCTTGACAAAAAACATCTGCACTTTTAAAGTTTTCATCAAACACAGCATCTCCGATCATGGCGATGTCCCGAAGACGCACAGCTGTTCGTCCACCAATATTGTAGGAGGGGATTTCTTTGCCTCTGAAAAAAGTACGAATATCCGTGTGGTACACATCAAAAACCTTCGTCCCGACAGGACGCGCTTCGTGCGTAGGGACGGTCGGTTCCAGCGGTTTTGCAAAATCCCGATAAAAGGAAACGGTTTTTGTAGCTTCATCCCAGTTCACAGTAAAGCCGAAAGGCTCTAAATCACGGACGATTACGGCCGTATATCCATCAATATTGTAGGAAGGAACCATCATATAATCAATGTATGCCGTGATGTCGGTCGCATAGCCTGCCCCAATTATCTCTGCGGAAACGCCTTGCATCAGCCCACATAGTAAGAGGCATAGGCAAAGTATTCTTTTCATAGTTTCCGTCTCCTCATCTTATAGACCCGTATCTGAAATGCGCTCTGGTGATGTCGAAGGTGAAAGATCCGGTGTTGGCGTTGGTTTTACTTCCGCACTCGGAATCGGTGTTTGGATACTGGTTGTCGGGACGGGAGTTTCTGTTTCTGTAGGCTGGGCCGATTCTGTTGGCACTATAGTTTCGGTCGGGCTTGGAGAAGGAACTTCTTCTCCGGTCCCAACATGCACAATTCGAAAATTACCATTATAATTGCTTCGGCAGAGATAGATTTTTTCAGCCTCTTCCCCTTTTCGGGTTATTACCTTATAAGTATCCACAATATAACCAGAAGTGCCTTCTTTTTCTACTTTCTCTTCCCCCTTCGGCAAAGTGGGGTCGTCTACCTTTCTTTCCGGGGGCGGTGTATGACCGATGGTCACCGTCTCAAAAGAAATGGTGACATCTTTATCTTCTTTGTACCCATTAATTCCAACATACATTTTCCCACCTTCAGCAGTACATGTTATCTTTATAGGATACCCGGTTGTGTTTTTGAAACGGAAATCAATGTTTCCATAATCCACAGTGGCATCGCGGCCAAGCGGAACATAAGAAACTGTCAGCTGGTGGTTCACTCTTTCTACAATGTCTAAATTGGCCAAAACAACGGCGTTGAATAAAGTAGAAGAGACCTGACAAATACCGCCGCCCAGGCCCTGAACAGTTTCGCCGTTCACATAGACGCCCGCAGCTTCAAAGCCTTCGCTATAGCTTCTTTCTCCTACAACATCATTATAAGAGAAAATTTCATCCGGGGCTAAAATTGTGCCGTTTATCTTGTTGCTGGCGAGCGCAATGTTCTTGCTGCGGCTTACATCACCGGCATTGAATTTTGTGGAATACTCTCCAATGACCTCAGAAAACAGTTTTTCTTCAATATCCGCAAGCAATACTTCCGGCTCCTGGATCCGGAGCGGAATTTTAAACTGTACGCCATAGCCCGTGTGATCGTCGATGATGGCCTGGGCATCGCTCTTATCAAAAGAAATTCCCAGCACATGTGGGTGCATAATCACTTTCCCATCCTCAATTACATACGATGCATCCTTCGCTTCGCTACAAACATTTTTAAAGAGAAAATCTGCCGTGAGCGGTGCGGGATTCCGGGACTCTTTTTTAAATACAATTTTATCTTCATAAGAAGACAAACGAATGGTATTCAGTATAGATGCAGAAACAGCATTTTTGTCTGGCATAAGGCCGGGACGCCCTGTAGTCACCACGAGAGTTTCATCTTCGATTTCCCAGGTGTGTTCCTGTACCTTTTCGCGGAGGCCATCCATGAGCGAATCTAAAATTTCATCGTAGGCCGCTTCGTCATAGGAGATTTCCATTGGAATAGACTTTGGAAACAGTAATGTGCGTGCTGCTTGGGCAACACGACGGAAAAATCCTCCTTCGTGACAATAGGCTCTTGCTGCTTTTGCAGTTTCTGCATAATCGTAGGCAGCTAGAAATTCTGCCGGAACAACCGTTTTTTCAACATCACCAAAAGAAAGATGGATTGGTGTTTCAAAAGAAGTTTCATTCAAGGCTAGACGAAGCTTTTCAAAGGCCTCTTCTTCCGTCAGCCCGTCAAGACGCACACCACCAGCAGAAACACCGGCAGAAATCGTATCGGTTTTCATGGCGCGTACAGCAGAAAAGCCAAAAACGAGCAAAAAAACCAGAAGGATAGCTATGAAAATAATATGGAATCTTTTTTTGGAACCTTTCAAGACGAAACCCTCCATCTATTTTGTCAGTTGTACTATTTGTATATTACAAATTCTATTATATTATAACAAGAATTTTTGCATTAGTAAATATGATTTTAAAAAAAATATTTTTTTAACAATTTCTTAAAGGATTTTAGATCAAAATTGCTTGAAAATAGGCGCTTTTTTAAAAAAGAAAACCCACCACAATTTACTCAAAAAGGAATTGTAGTGGGTTTGATAAGCGGATTACTGTACTTCTACTCTCCAGCCGAACGAATCCTCGGCAGTTCCGTTTTGAATTCCTGTAATTGCATCATAGATTTTTTGACTGGTTTCGCCAATAGAACCATCCCCAATTACAAACACCTCGTCTTTAAAACGAAGTTTTCCAACCGGAGAAATGACAGCAGCTGTGCCTGTCCCAAAAACCTCTTCCAGTGTACCGTTTTTGCTGGCTATCACTAATTCATCCACCGACACTTTCCGCTCTTCTACCGGAAGCCCCCAGGCACGGCACAGGTGCAAAACAGAGTCGCGCGTAATGCCGGGCAGAATGCTTCCGTTGAGCATCGGTGTAACAATTTTTCCATTAATTTTAAAGAAAATATTCATAGCACCGACTTCTTCGATGTATTTACGCTCTACGCCGTCTAACCAAAGCACCTGTGAGTATCCGTCATCATGTGCTTTTACTTGCCCTGCGAGGCTGACGGCATAATTGCCACCGGTCTTTGCAAAGCCCATGCCTCCACGGACTGCACGGACATACTCGTCTTCAATCCAAATCCCGACCGGTGCAAGCCCAGATTTATAATAAGCACCACTGGGCGAAAGAATTACCATGAATTTATATGTTTTAGACGGCGCTACCCCTAAAAATTCGTCTGTGGCAATAATAAAGGGGCGAATATAGAGCGATGTGCCTGGCTCGGACGGAATCCAATCGCGATCGAGACTGACAAGCGCTTTGATAGATTCTACGAAATATTCTTCCGGAAGCTCCGGAATGCAAAGACGCTCATTTGTCTTATTGGTACGCTTCGCATTCATATCGGGACGGAACAAATAAACCTTTCCATCCTTGCCATTATACGCCTTAAGACCTTCGAACATTTCCTGTCCATAATGAAAAACCATGCAGGAAGGTGCTAAAGAGAGATTTTGATACGGAACAATTCGCGCATCGTGCCAACCTTTCCCCTCCGTGTAATCCATAACAAACATGTGGTCAGTAAAAATCTTACCGAACCCCAGGTTGTGTGGATCTGGCTTTGTTTTCGGCGTGGTTGTTTTTGTAATTTTGATTTCCATGATTTCCATCCCTTTCCATGTACATAATAAATTTATTATACATCTATAATGATAAAAAATCCAGCCTTTTTGAAAACTTTTTTAAAGGCGCCGAGTAACCGATTCTATTTTTTCGACAAAGAACGCCTCAAATCTTTCTTCTTCAAGTGCCAGCCTAATTTGCTCCATCAGATGATTATAAAAATATAGATTGTGTAGCACGCAAAGACGCATGCCGAGCATTTCCCCCGCCTTTAACAAATGACGGATATAGCCGCGCGAATAGCGCTGACAGGCAGGGCATTGGCAACCTACTTCAATAGGGGAAGTATCACGCATGTATTTAGCGTTGTTTAAATTAATAATACCGTCATTTGTAAATATATAGCCATGGCGCGCATTCCGGCTAGGCATTACGCAGTCGAAGAAATCCACGCCGCGGCGCACGCCTTCCAAAATATTGGCCGGCGTTCCTACGCCCATCAAATAACGCGGTCGATCAGAAGGCATAAAAGGCTCTACGGCGTCAATAATGCGATACATTTCCGCATGGCTCTCCCCCACTGCAAGGCCACCAATCGCATAACCGGGCAAATCTAGCTTTGCAATCTCTTGCATGTGTGCAATTCTGAGGTCGGCATAAGTTCCGCCTTGATTAATGCCAAATAAAAGCTGACTTGGGTTATGCGCACCCTCTTCTGCGTTCAATTTTTGCAGATGTTCCTTGCAGCGATGCAGCCACCTCGTAGTGCGTTCTGTAGACTTTTTGGTATAGTCATACGGAGAAGGGTTTTCGACGCACTCATCAAACGCCATTGCAATTGTTGAGCCTAAATTAGACTGAATCTGCATACTTTCTTCCGGCCCCATAAAGATGCGCTTGCCGTCAATGTGTGATTGAAAATATACGCCTTCCTCTTTGATGCTGCGTAACTTTGCAAGAGAAAAAACCTGAAATCCGCCGCTATCTGTTAAAATCGGACCTGACCAATCCATAAAAGTATGCAGGCCACCCATATCGCGAATAAGTGTATCTCCTGGCCTTACATGCAAATGGTAGGTGTTGCAAAGGGCAACCTGACAACGCACGCGAGAAAGATCCTCGCTGGAAACGCCGCCTTTAATGGCTGCTGCCGTACCTACATTCATAAATACGGGCGTTTCTATCGTGCCATGAACCGTTTCAAACCTTCCACGGCGTGCTCTGTTTTCAGTTTTAAGCAGTGTAAACATGCAGTATCCTCTTTCCTGGTTAGCCGATATACATCGCGTCGCCGAAGCTGAAAAAACGGTATTGTTCTCGAACAGCCTCTTCATACGCTTTTAAAACATTTTCGCGGCCGGCAAAGGCGCTGATAAGCATTAAAAGAGTAGATTTTGGCAAATGAAAATTTGTGATAATGGCGTCCGTTACCTTAAAGGTATAGCCTGGATAAATAAAAATGTCGGTATTACCGCTTTGGGCGCGCATATTCCCCTTTTCATCTGCCACAGATTCCACTGTGCGGACGGAAGTTGTGCCGCAGCACACCACTCTGCCGCCTCGTTTCTTACAAGCGTTAATTTTATCTGCGGCTTCCTGGGAAACTTCGTAATATTCCGTGTGCATTTTATGTTCGGTAATTTCTTCCACCTTAACAGGCCGGAATGTACCAAGGCCCACATGAAGCGTCAAAAAAGCGATATCTACACCTTTTGCGCGCAGTTCATCCAGAAACGCATTTGTAAAATGCAGACCGGCCGTTGGGGCGGCAGCTGAGCCGCGTTCCTTTGCATAAACAGTCTGATACATTTCTTTATCCGAAAGGCTTTTAGTTATATAGTGCGGCAAGGGCATTTCGCCGAGCGTATCAAGAATTTCCTCAAAAACACCTTCGTATGAAAATGATACAATACGATTTCCACCATCAACTACTTCCAGAATTTCGGCCTCTAAAAGATTGCCAAACACAAATTTTGCGGCGGGCTTTGCTTTTTTTCCGGGGCGAAGCGCAACTTCCCATGTGTGCATATCCAGCTGTTTGAGAAGTAAAAATTCGATAGCGCCGCCGGTATCTTTTTTCTGACCATAAAGGCGTGCAGGAATTACCCGTGTATCATTTAAAACAAGACAATCCCCTGCATGTAAATAAGAGGCGAGGTCTTTGAAAGTGCCATGTGTAATTTGATTTCCCGTAAGCGCAAGGAGCCTTGCGGCCGTGCGGTCGGTCAAAGGCTCCTGCGCAATCAGTGCTTCGGGTAAATAATAGTCAAAATCCGATAGCTTCACATTTATTCTCCGTAATTATACCCCATAAGAAGCAGGGCTTTGTTTTGTTCCAAAATAGCAGGTTTGCCCTGCGGTACGCACTTGGCGACACCTTTTTCAAGACCGGCAAAGTCCACGCATCCGGTCGCCTTTACAAATGCGCCTGTCATAATCATATTTGCAAGTTTGCGTGCGCCCGCTTCATCTGCCATTTTTGTTGCAGGAATGCGCACAACGGTTACATCCTTCCGCGCCACCTCTTCTTCAATCAAAGAAGAGTCTACCAAAATGATTCCGCCAGGCACCACGGCATCTTCAAACTTCCGAAGGGACGGCAAATTCATAGCAATAAGCGCGGTCGGCTTTGTAATCAGTGGTGAAGCCACAGGACCCTCCGACATGATGACATGGCAGTTGGCGGTTCCCCCGCGTACTTCAGGGCCGTAAGAAGGAAGCCAGGAAATTTCATATCCGTTTACAAGGCCGGTATATGCCAGAACTTTTCCTGCAAACAAAATACCTTGTCCACCAAAACCTGCGATAATTATTTCGTTATTTTTCATCAGTTTCTGCCCCCTTATCCTTATAAACGCCGAGTGGATAGTAATCTATCACTTCACCGCCCAGGCGCTGAAGTGCTTCTGCCGGCGGCAACGCCCAATAAGTAGGACATGCGGACAGAACTTCAACCATGCTGAAGCCCTTGCCTTCCAATTGGTAGGTGAAGGCCTTTTTGATGGCCGCTTTCGTCTCGCGAATATGCTTGACAGAATCTACAGCTGTACGGGCAAGAAAAGCCGCCCCGCTTGTCTGTGCCAGTAATTCGCAAACCCGTAAGGGGTAACCTTGCGTTTTTACATCACGGCCATAAGGTGAGGTCTGGGTAACTTGCCCCTCCAGTGTTGTGGGCGCCATCTGACCGCCTGTCATGCCGTAAACGCCGTTGTTTACAAAAATAATCGTTATATTTTCACCACGAGAAGCTGCGTGCACCGTTTCAGCCGTACCGATAGCCGCAAGGTCGCCATCACCCTGATAGGTAAAGACAACTCTATCAGGAAGCGCGCGCTTGATACCGGTTGCTACAGCCGGGGCACGGCCGTGTGCGGCTTGCTCCATGTCGCAACCAAAATATTTGTAGGAAAATACAGAACAGCCAACCGAAGCAACACCAACCGTCTGTCCTGTGATTCCAAGTTCATCCAAAACCTCTGCAACCAAGCGATGAATTACACCATGGGTGCAACCGGGACAGTAATGGAGTTCTACATCATTCAGCGCTTTGGGGCGCGAAAAAACCTTTGTCATCTTACTTCCCCTCCTTCATTTTGCGAATCGCATCACAGATTTCATCCGGCGTAGGAACAATGCCGCCGGTACGGCCAAAGAATTCCACCGGTTTCTTGCCATTAACCGCAAGGCGAACATCCTCCACCATTTGCCCCATGCTCATCTCAACAGTTAAAAAGCCCTTTGCGGTTTGGGCAGCTTTTTCGAAGGCTGCCGTCGGGAATGGCCAAAGTGTAATCGGGCGAATGAGCCCCACTTTAATCCCTTCTTTACGAAGGGCTGCGATTGCCGTTTTTGCAACGCGTGCAATAGTACCATAGGCGGCGATAACATAGTCCGCATCATCCGTCATATACTCTTCCACACGCACCTCGTTTTTCTCTACCTCTGCATATCGGGCATACCGTTCTAAAACAAGATCTTCAAGGTCTTTTGCTTCGATATACAGAGAGTTAATCACATTGTGTTCCCGCTTGTTTTCTGTTCCACAGGCTGCCCATGTTTTGTCCGGAAGCTTCCGGCTAGATTTTTTGCCAAATTCCACAGGCTCCATCATCTGGCCAAGCATACCATCACCCATAATCATGACCGGCATGCGATATTGGTCAGCTACATCAAACGCTTCCTGCGTAATATCCACAAGCTCCTGAATCGAGCTGGGAGCAAAAACAATCAAATGATAGTCACCATGGCCGCCACCCTTTACGGCCTGGAAATAATCACTCTGTGCCGGCTGTATACCACCCAGACCGGGGCCGCCGCGAACAATGTTTACAATCACGCAAGGCAAGTCACTTCCCACAATATAGGAAATTCCTTCCTGCTTCAAGCTGATTCCGGGGCTCGAGGAAGATGTCATAACTCGGGCGCCTGCGCCCGCCGCGCCGTAAACCATATTGATTGCAGAAACCTCGCTTTCCGCCTGTAAAAAGGTACCGCCGATTTTCGGCATGCGTTTTGCCATATATGCGGAAACCTCCGTCTGTGGGGTAATTGGATACCCAAAGAAAAGGCGGCAACCAGCCTCAATAGCAGCTTCTGCCAACGCTTCGTTTCCTTTCATTAACACTTTTTCTGCCATATCTATCTT
>JAZSDW010000047.1:0-41557 GCA_045531355.1 Clostridia bacterium
TGCAAAGACCGCAATTGCCTTTTTGAAAGATGCGCGGGCAGGGCGTGCCACATTTCTACCCATTTCCGCCATCCGCGGTCGCCGGCTGGAGTCCGAAACGAAGCTTTCTGCCTGCCCCGGTTTTGTTGGGCTTGGCTGTGACCTCGTTTCCTGTGATGCGGCGTATCAAGAAATTATTTTGCAACTTCTCGGTACGACGGCGATTATGGATACTATTGACCATGCAATTGCCGCCGCCCGCAAATTTTCTCACCAGTTTAGAATTGTAACGCTTGACGGAGATGTGCTGGCGCGTGGTGGCTCAATGTCCGGCGGGAGCCGCGCATCGCAATCCCGTTTGCTTGGACGGAACGAAGAAATTGCGGCGCTGGAAAAGGAATGTCAGGCGCTTTCACAAAAGCTTCAGAAAATCGAAGACAAAATCGATGCGCTTTCCGATGAAATTGCCGCGGCAACAGAGGCACAAGAAGCCCTCCGCATCCAGCATGGTGAAAAAAAGGCTGCACTTTTACAGAAAGACGGCCAGATAGAGCTTTGCGCCCTTCGTGCTGCTGATTTGGAAAAACAAATCGCACGCATTTCGGCCGATATTGAAAGTGCGCGCGCACAAATTGAAAATGCGGGGCAGGAGAAAAAACGCCTCCTGAATGCGGAAGCAGAACTCCGCCAACGCCATGCGGCAGCTGTCGCACGCGCTGAAGAGGCACGGCAGCGTCTTCGCCTTGACATCGAAGCACAAAGCCGGCGGCGCGATACGCTTTCCGACTTACAGATCGCCGTCAATTCCAGACAGCACGAGCTGGAAGTCGCCACACAAAATCATAAGCTTTGCACCGAATCCATCGAAAAGCTGAACATGGCCGTCAAAGACTGCCAAACGCAGCAAGAAACGGCACGCCAAAACGCGGAAGATTTACGGCTCCGCCATGCAAACCGCCTTCTGGATATTGAAGAAGCCGAAAAGCGAACGCTGGATTTCCAGACGCTTTTACAGAAAATGGCGGACGACAAGGAAGCGGCAGACGGGCAGGGCACCACGCTCCGCGCAGATTTGCAGAGCCAGACCGAACGCCTGTACGCTGTAAAAAATGAAAAGAGCCGGATGGAAAGCCGTCTTGAGAAAATACAAAATGATCTGGATGATACGATTACGCACCTTTGGGACGCGTATGAGCTTACCTATTCTGCCGCCGAAGTTTTCCGGAAAGATATTGGTGCCATTGGCCCCGCAAAAGCCGAGGCTGCTTCGCTCCGCCGTACCTTGAAATCACTCGGCAGCGTCAATGTCGATGCGGTGACGGAGTATGCCGAGGTTTTAAAGCGGCACACCTTCTTAACCGGTCAGATGCAGGATCTCGAAAAAGCAAAAAAGGAACTTGAGAACATCATTTCGGATATGACGCGTGTAATGACCGAAACCTTCACCACGCGCTTTGCAGAAATTGCATCCCATTTCAAAGACACTTTCCGCGCCCTTTTCGGTGGCGGCACGGGTTGCCTTTCGCTTTCAGACCCGCAAAATGTGCTGGAATCCGGCATCGAAATTGATGTGCAGCCTCCTGGCAAGAAACTGCAAAGTCTCTCGCTTTTATCGGGCGGTGAAAAGGCGCTGACGGCCATTGCCATTCTCTTTTCCGTTTTGCAGGTTCGCCCCGCACCTTTTTGTATTCTTGACGAAATTGAATCGGCGCTCGATGATCATAATATTGACCGCTTCGCATCGTATCTCCGCCAGTATGCCGACACGCAGTTCATCATTGTCACACACCGGCGCGGCACGATGGAGGCCGCCGATGTCCTCTATGGTGTCACCATGCAAGAAAAGGGACTTTCTAAGCTTTTAACTATGCAGCTTGATGATATACCAAAGAAATAAACGGATTTTCGTTTGGAAGGAGAACACGCTTTGACGCTCGTTGAATTTCTGGATGCTAATGCCATACATAATATTCTCAGTACCCTTCTCCTCTCACCGGCGCGTGTGATTCTGTTCGGCGAGGATGCCGAGGCGCTCACACTTTGTATGCACCGCCTCGGAAAGCTACTGACAGCACGGAAACTGCACGCGCAGATAGAAATTCTGCATGTGCCCTCCAAAAACTATGATGTACTTTTTAGCCAGCTGGAAACGCTGGTCATGCGTTACCCCGATTGTGTGTTCGACCTTACCGGCGGTGATACGGAGGTTTTGGTGGCCATGGGTGCAATTTCCCAAAAGCATGGCATTCCCATGCACCTTACTGATCCTGCCTCCTCCACGCTCCGGCCGTTTTCTTCTGCTTTTCCGTATCCGCCGCTTCTGCCGGCAGCGCTTTCTATCCGGGAGCACGCCTCCCTTTATGGTGGGAAGATGACGGAGGCACTTCTGCCACCCCCTTCCGAAGCCTTCTGGAAAGATGTGCTGGCGGTTTGGTCCGTTTCCAGGCAAGATACTGCGCGCTGGAATCTTGCTATCAGCGCACTTCATGTTTTCTGCCCGCCAGAAGAAATGGGCGGCACCATCCGATATGCTGATCTGAAAGCCCGCCTCTCCCCCAAAAAAGAGGCCGCCTTAATCGACATACTAAGGGCACTTGCGGCCAACGGATGTCTTTCGCATTTTCGTGCAGACCCAAGCCGCCTCTTCTTTCGTCTCAAAAGTGAAGCCGTGCAAACGGCTATGAAAAAAGAGGGTGCCGTTTTAGAACTTTACACCTACTATGCCGCCTGTGTATTTTCTTCTGCAAATTGTCCCTATACCGACGGTGCCTGCGGCGTGATGTTGGACTGGAGTGCCGCACCGCCCTCCTTCTGGAAGGACGATGTGCGAAACGAAATTGATGTATTTTTGATGCAGGGCGTGACGCCGATTCTTATTTCCTGCAAGAATGGACTTGTAGATGCGGACGAGCTATATAAACTGAGTGTGGTGGCAGACCGCTTCGGCGGCAATTATTGCCGATGCGCGGTGGTGCTGACAAAGCACAGACCTGACCCTTCTTTTCTGGCGCGCGCGAAAGAGCTTGGGATTCAGATAATCCCCGCTGCCCATACGCTTTCTCCCGCGGTGCTTTTCGATAAAATTTCTGCTCTTTCCGCTAAATAGAACGCTTTTTCAAAAAAGACTGTTTAAAAGCAACCCTTTTAAACAGTCTTTTTTATCGTTCCCTCCGGTATAAATCCCACTGTTTTGGTTTATACTACCGGTGAAAAGGAGGACATTCTATGCGTTTTTGGAAAAACCTTCGCCAATTTTGGGCTCGATTCACAACTCGCCATCTATCCATAGCGCTAATTGGTCTTTTGCTTGCTTTCGTCTGTGTTTTTACCTATCAGGCCAAAGTCAGCGCGTCCTATCGAACACGCCTGGATGCCCAGTATACCCGTGCATTTGATGACCTTACTGAATATGTATATGGCATTGAAACCGCTCTCTTTAAGTGTGCCGCCGTAACCGAGCCGCGAAGCATTGTCCATCTTGCGAGCGATATTTACACAAAAGCAGCGGCAGCCTCGGCGTGTCTCGGTCAGCTCCCGCTTTCGGATGCAAATCTTGAAAATACAGCCAGATTTTTGTCCCAGGTCGGAGATTTTACCTATCAGCTCGCCCTTTCCTACATGGATACACCCCTTCTTTCTGCTTCCCAGCGGCAAACGATGGTTTCCTTTTCCTCGTACGCAGAGGAATTACAAAGTGGCCTTTATGATTTGCAGCAAAAGCTATATAGCGGCACGCTTCGCTTTTCTGCTTCCGGCAAAGCTGCAGAAACGCTTTCAGGCAATATGCAAGAGCTGGAATCCCGCTTTTCCGACTATCCGACACTGATTTATGACGGCCCCTTTTCCGACCATGTGCAGGATAAGCCGCCACTTTTTCTGCAAAATGTTCCGGAAATCTCTATGGAAGAAGCACTGAGGAAGGTCTACGCACTCTTTCCATCCTTTCCCCAAAGTTCCGTTTTGCCAGACGGCGAGCAAGGTGGCAATCTGCCTGTATACCAATTCTCGGTTTCACCCGACCCCGGCGAAAAAGACCATCGCATCTCGATTCAGCTTGCCAAAAAAGGTGGCATGCTCTTGCAAATGCTGGATAACCGCCCGGTGCTCCAAAGCACAATCCCCATAGAAACTGCAAAGGAACGGGCACTGGCGTTTTTGGAAAGCACGGGCTTTTCTTCCATGCGCGATAGCTATTTTGAAATACAGGACAATATTGCCACCATCAACTTTGCATACACGAACGAGGATATTCTCTATTATCCCGACCTTGTGAAAGTACGCGTTGCGATGGATTCCGGCGAAATACTTGGAATAGAAGCCGGCGGCTATGCCGCAAATCACACAACCCGTTCCCTATCTGGCGCCCGCATTTCTTTAGAAGAAGCAATGAAAAAGCTCTCGCCGCTTCTCTCTGTCGAAAGCGCCCAGCTTGCCGTCATCCCGCGTGACACGCAAGATGAAGCGCTCTGCTGGGAGCTGAAATGCAAGATGGAGGATAAAATCTTTCTTGTCTATATCCATGCCGAAGCCGGCACAGAGGAAAATGTTCTGATGCTTCTGGAAACCGATAGCGGAACGCTCACAATATAAAAAGGAGACAAGTTTATGCTAAATCGAAATCTCAGCGATAACCTGAAAACGGAAATTGCAAAGGAACTGGGCGTATATGCGCTCGTGGAAAAATCCGGTTGGCGCGCCGTCAGCACGCACACCTGCGGCAATGCCTTGCCGAAAGGGCAAAAGGCATTTCGTAAGGATTCTGAAATTTAGCCGTATCCCAAAAAGGGGCTGTAAATTAACTGTGCGTTAATTTACACCCCCTTTCCTTTTCCATTATGCGCGGTAGACGACCTTGCCTCCTACAATCGTCGCTATCAGCTTTAAATCAGGTGAGAGAATCGTAAAGTCCGCAGAGAAGCCTACGCCGACTCTTCCCTTATCTGTAAGTCCGACGGCCTTGGCAGGATTTGTCGATGCCATATGCACCGCCTCATCGAGAGAAAAGCCCCAGCTTACTACATTTTGCACACACTGTAGAATGTTGGAGGTGCTGCCTGCAAGATTGCCGGAAGCAATCCGTGCAAGCCCATCTTTCACGAAAACGGCAAGCCCTCCCAGCTCATATTCACCATCTGGCATGCCGGCCGCACGGAGACTGTCGCTAATTAAAATCACGCGGTCTGTCCCCTTCGCGCGGATGGCCATTTTGGCAGCCGCCGGACTTACATGCGCGCCGTCACAAATCAGCTCCGCATACACCGCCGGATGTTCCAGCGCGGCGCCCACGGTACCGGGTGCACGATGGGAAAGTGGCGTCATACAATTAAAAAGATGCGTAGCCTGCGTCACGCCGTAACCAATTGCTGCCATTGCCGTTTCATAATCTGCCTTTGTGTGTCCCATTGCGACCGCCACCCCTCGTTTTTTAAGGTGCTTTGTCGCCTCTTTTGCGCCCTCCATTTCCGGTGCAAGACTCATGATTTTTACAAATCCAGGCACCACATCCAGCATTACATCAATATCTTCGATCGTTGCCAGCCGAACATACGCGGGGTTTTGCGCGCCGGCATTCTCCGGCGAAAAGTACGGGCCCTCCAGATGCACGCCGAGAATTTCCGCACCCTCTCCCTTTTGGTTTGCTTTGGCCGCACGAATTGATGCACAGATGGCTTCTGTAGACGCTGTAACGGTTGTCGGCAAAAAGCCGGTAACGCCGCATCTTGCCATGTGCATTTTCATAGTCTGCATGGCTTCATCCGTTGCATCCATTGTATCCATGCCCATAGCGCCATGTGTATGTACATCCAAAAATCCGGGCAAAATCCAGGCATCGCCGAAATCCAGCACTTCGCCGCCCGTGTCTTTTCCCATCTCTGTGACGATACCGTTTTCCACCGTCAGAACCGTTTCGCTGCTTTCAAAAATTCTGCCTTTTACCTGCATGTTCATCATCCTTTCTAAATCCGGCATAAACCGGACAACTTCTCCATACAATACTTTGAGGTGAAACCAATGAAGCGTATTTTTTTACAATCCTTTGTCTGCTTTTTTATTTTTGTAGGCGTCTTTCTTTTTCTGGGACTCCTCGTCCCCGGAAAGTCGCCTATCGTGTCTGAAGCAATCTTTGCGAAGGCGGCACAAATGCATAAGTCATCCTTCCCATACACCGCCGGCCTGCCGCTTGCCTTAAAGAATATAAGCGCCGAAAAAGAATCTCCATCCACTACGGCACCCTCGCCCTCTTCTTTTCCTGTCTATGAGGCGGAGCCTGCAGTAAGCGGTGATGTGCTTCATATTCAAAACAGTACCCCGTATGCCGTAGATACGGCTTTGCTTTTAAACACGCCCCTGACACTTTCAAAAGGCGAACCCCAGGTTCTCATTGTACACACGCACACCTCGGAGGCGTATGCCCAAAGCGAGGAATTTTCCTACACGCCTTCGGACCCATACCGCACCGAAGACCCTGCACGCAATATCTGCCGCGTGGGCGCCGCGCTACGCGAAAGTCTGGCCGAAAATGGAATTGTAGCCATCTGCGACACCACCAGTCACGACTACCCCTCGTATAGTGGTTGCTATAATCGCAGTCTCTCTACGATTGAAAAAAATCTTGCGGCACATCCTTCCATCTCCGTCGTCATCGATTTGCATCGGGATGCTATCACAGGCGCCGATGGAAGCTATCTAAAAACCGCAGCAACCATCGACGGCGAATCCACCGCCCAGGTTCTGGTGATTGTCGGCACAGACGCCGGCGGACTCACGCATCCAACCTGGCAAAAAAACCTTGCACTTGGTCTTCGCGTGCAAAAGGACCTTTGCAGCTTATATCCGGGGCTTGCGCGCCCTTTACATCTTCGCACCGAACGCTTCAATGGCCATGTTTCTCCCGGCGCACTTCTTGTCGAAATCGGTTCCAACGCCAACACAATGGAAGAAGCGCTGCATGCTGCCCGGCTTTTCGGCCGTTCGCTTGCGCAAACCTTGCATTCTATTCCGGAAGGCTAACTGCATGTTTTGTCCGTTTTTTCGTCTGTCAAAAGCCCCCGCAGCGTATAGCGCATCGTTACATAGCAAGCTGTGCCGCCTAAAAAGTTAGAAACCGCTTCGGCATAAAACACGCCCATCTGCCTGAAATTCGCCACATAGGGCAAAGTAAGCGTAAGCGGAATAACAATAATCACTTTGCGCAGCAATGAGAAGAACACAGCTTTTCTGGAAAGCCCGAGTCCCACAAAGGCTGATTGTCCTGCCATCTGCATGGACATCATGAAACTGCCGAAGAAATAGACGCGCAGCGCCGGAACGCCTGCCGTTCTTAAAAGCGTGTCGCTTGTGAAAAGTCCAATCAGCTGCCCAGGGAAAAAGAACACCATAAGCCAGGTGAAAAGCATATATAAAACGCTGATACAGGTCATAAAGCGAACGGAGCTTCGCACGCGGTCCTTCTCACCCGCACCAAAATTATAGCCAATCACCGGCTGTGCCGCATTCGTGACGGCAATCGCCGGCAGGAAAAACATATCCCGCACCGAGCTTATCACGGTCATAACGCCAACATATAAGTCTCCCCCCGTCTTTCGAAGCGTTGCGTTCGCCGCAATCTGGACAAGCCCGCCGGATGCGGCCATCACAAATCCTGCCGTTCCAAGGCCTACTATTTTTCGGACAAGATGCCACCAAAGGCGAAGATTTTCTCTCCGAAGCGAAATTTTGGTCCTTTTTCCGCACAGGAAGGAAACCACCCAGACTGCAGAAAGAATCTGGGAAATCACGGTTGCAACGGCAGCGCCGCGGATGCCCATATCAAAAACAAAAATAAAAATGGGGTCCAAAATTGCATTAACGATGGCACCGATTAAAACTGAAAACATCCCGGTTTTTGCGAAGCCCTGTGCATGGATAAAGCCGTTAAGGCCGGTGCCAAGCATGACAAACGGCGTTCCCAAAAGATAAATATCCAAATAATCCCGCGCATACGGGAAGGTGTCACCGCTCGCACCAAAGACATATAAAAGCGGCTTCATCAGCCCATACGAAAGGAGCAGCAAAAGGAATGAGCTTCCAAATAAAAGTGTCGCTGTATTCCCTAAAATTTTTCCGGCTTTTTCAGGATTTCCCTCGCCGCGTGCAATCGAAAAAAGAGGCGAGCCGCCCATGCCAAAAAGATTCGTAAAAGCCGTGAGAATCGTAATGAGAGGAAAGGTAAGCCCCAGTCCCGTCAGTGCAAACGAGGAAGCATCCGGCAGGTGGCCGATATAAACGCGGTCTATCACGCTATAAAGCATCTGCACAAGCTGGGCTACAAACTGCGGAATTGCCAGCCTCACAATGTGGGCGCACACCTTGCCCTTCCCAAAGTCGCTTTGTTCTGCCACGCGCAAGCCTCCTTCCCCCTTTATACTCTGAGTATACTACATTTCGCGTCTTTTGTCAATGTAAAGAATGGAATCCGCTTGCTCCAAAAACAGAATATGGGCAAGGGAAACCCCCTTGCCCGCTCGTTGGTGCACGCTTCTTACAAGTTATCGATATAGGAACAGGCCGCAACTGCACTTACCGCACCATCTGCCACTGCCGTTGTCACCTGCCGGATTCGCTTTTGCCTGCAATCCCCGGCCACGAAGATACCGGGAATGGGCGTCTTGCAGTCCTCCGCCGCCACTGCATAGCCTATAGCATCCAGCGTCAGCACCTTACGAAACGGCTCGTTTTGCGGCAAAAGACCGATGGCAACAAACATGCCGTCTGCCATAATTTCTTCCGTTTCTCCGGTGGTCGTGTGTCGGACGCGCACACCGGCAAACCCGTTTTTATCTACAATTTCTTCCACCACAGTTTCAAAATGCAATTCTACATTTTCCTTCTGGCGCAGCGCATCTGCCAGCGCTTTTTCGCCGGTAAAATCCGCTAAGTTCTGTAGGATAATGACTTTTTGTGAGGTTTCAGCCAAAAGCAGGGCTTCCTGCATTGCGGAATTGCCGCCACCAACGACCAAAACGCTTTTTCCTTTATAAAAAGCACCGTCGCAAACAGCGCAAAAGGAAATGCCGTCTCCGATATAGTTTTCTTCGTTGGGGAGCCCTAAAAGGCGGTGTCTCGCGCCTGTGGCTAAAATTACAGCCTTTCCTTCGTAATCGCCCTCATCTGTATGCACCGTTTTTACCGTGCCGTCTTCTATCCCCAGAACCTCACAACAATTCAGCTCTGCGCCCTGCTCCATGGCCTGCTCCGTCAATTTCTCCGCAAAGCCGCTTCCACTAATCGATGCAAAGCCGGGAATGTTTTCTACTTTGGGCGAAAAGGTAATCTGTCCGCCGAAGGTTTCTTTTTCCAAAACGAGTACACTTTTTCCGGCACGACGAGCGTAAATTGCGGCCACAAGCCCCGCCGGTCCCCCGCCGACAATGATGATATCAAACATTCTTTTTCTCCTTTTTATCCGGGCAGGGTTGTTTCCTGCCTCCTATGGCTGACTTGCCCATGCCGAGAATCGGCATGGGCAAGTTTTTGTTTTTATGCCTGTAAATACTTTTTGATATTGGAAACACCAACATGCTTCTCAACTGCACCGCTCTTTACGAGCACCAGCGTCGGTGCCTGCCGCACGCCCAGCGCTGTTGCCAGCTCTGCATGCTCATCCGCCAGAAGCTTTTCAAAGGCAACACCGGCCTTCTCGAGCGTCATTGCAGCAACCTTGCAGTTCGGGCAGGTTGCAGTTGTGAAGAGATATGCCCCATCGTCCAGCGCGCAGCTTTCGTTCGCTTCCTCTTCCTTTTCTGCTACGGGTGCAAATGTTTTTTCAGCCTTTCCCAGAACATCATAGACCTTGCGGTTTTTGTATTCCTGTGTTTTGCCGTCATTCCAGTTCTGCACCGGCCGGTAATACCCGGTTATGCGGCTATATACTTCTGTCTTTTCTCCGCAGATCGGGCACACGAATTTTTCGCCTGTAATATAGCCATGTTCCTTACAAACGGAGTAGGTTGGGGACAGCGTATAATAAGGCAATTTATGGTTTTCGGCAATCTTGCGGACAAGGTTTGCCGCTGCCTTCCAATCCGGCAGCTTCTCGCCCAAAAATGCGTGGAACACCGTCCCCGAGGTGTATAGCGTCTGTAATTCGTCCTGAATTTCCAATGCCGTGAAAATATCATCCGTATAGCCAACCGGCAAGTGCGAGCTATTGGTGTAGTAAGGCGTTTGCTCCTCGCCCTCAGCTGCCGTAATAATGCCCGGGAATTTCTTGACATCGTGCTTGGCCAGCCGGTACGCCGTGGACTCTGCCGGGGTAGCTTCGAGGTTGTATAAGTCACCATACTGCTCCTGATAATCGGAAAGCCGCTCGCGCATGTGATTCAGAACCTCGGCCGTAAACTGTTGCACGCGAGAATCCGTAAGGTCAGCCCGGAGCCATTTTGCATTCAAGCCCACCTCGTTCATGCCGACAAGGCCGATGGTGGAGAAGTGGTTATCGAAAGTGCCGAGATACCGCTTTGTATACGGATAGAGGCCTTCCTCTAAAAGCTTCGTGATAACGGTTCTCTTAACTTTAAGTGAACGCGCAGCGATATCCATCAGCTTATCAAGTCTTGCATAAAATTCCTGTTCATTCTGTGCCTGATACGCGATACGCGGCATATTGATCGTTACAACGCCCACGCTACCGGTGCTTTCGCCGCTTCCAAAGAAACCGCCGGATTTCTTACGAAGCTCGCGAAGGTCAAGCCGCAGTCTGCAGCACATGGAGCGTACATCGCTCGGTTCCATATCGCTGTTGATATAGTTCGAGAAATAGGGTGTGCCATATTTCGAGGTCATTTCAAAGAGCAGGCGGTTATTTTCGGTATCCGACCAGTCAAAGTCGCGGGTAATCGAGTAAGTCGGAATCGGATACTGGAAACCGCGGCCGTTAGCGTCCCCGTCAATCATGATTTCAATGAAGGCTTTATTGACAAGGTCCATTTCCTTCTGGCAATCTTTATATTTGAAGTCCATTTCCTTGCCGCCGATAATGCAGTTAAGCTCTGCAAGGTCTGCCGGTACAACCCAGTCCAGCGTAATGTTCGAAAAAGGTGCTTGCGTTCCCCAACGGCTCGGCGTATTCACGCCGTAAATGAAGGACTCGATGCACTTTTTCACCTGGTCATAACTCAAATTGTCCACCTTAACAAACGGCGCGAGATAGGTATCAAAGGACGAAAAGGCCTGTGCGCCTGCCCATTCGTTCTGCATAATGCCGAGGAAATTAACCATCTGGTTACAGAGGGTTGCCAGATGCTTTGCCGGCGCCGAAGTAATCTTGCCAGACACGCCGCCAAGGCCTTCCTGAATGAGCTGCTTTAAAGACCAGCCCGCACAATACCCCGTCAACATGGAAAGGTCATGAATATGAAGGTCTGCATTCCGGTGTGCCTCGCCGATTTCGTCGTCATACACCTCGCTGAGCCAGTAGTTTGCTGTAATGGCACCAGAGTTACTGAGAATTAAACCGCCTACGGAATAGGTAACGGTAGAATTTTCTTTCACACGCCAATCGTTAATGTGCAGGTAATTATTCACAATTTCCTTATAGTCGAGTAAGGTCGCGCTTAAATTTCTGATTTTTTCTCTTTGGCGGCGGTACAGAATATAGGCCTTTGCCACCTCATCATACCCGGCCTTAATGAGCACCGATTCCACACTGTCCTGAATGGCCTCAACCGCGATACTGTTATTCTTGATTTTCGGCTCAAAATCGGCCGTAACCTTGAGTGCAAGAAAATCAATCACATCGGCATTATATTGCTTTCCGCAAGCATCAAAGGCCTGCGTGATGGCACTGCCGATTTTTGATAACTTAAAGTCAACGCTTTTTCCGTCTCTTTTGATTACATTATACATGAAAATTCCCCTTTCTGGAAGTATGGCCTTATTATACCATATATATGGTGTAATGTCAAGAAAAATATTATATATTGTGTTTTACAGGCCTCGAATTTCGGTTCCCGGCACCCAGCGGCGGGCGCAATCGCGCATTCTTATCATACTTTCGGGCGCATGTGCCCGCATGCCTTCTCCAATTAAATTTCCGGAATCTACAAAATTTTGCAGAAAATATCCTGTGGCACCCCGGATGCGTCTGGCAATCTTCTCGATATCTTCAACCGTGTGCAGCGGGTCTACAATCGTTGTGCGGAATTCATAAGGTATCCGGCCCGAAAGCAGAAAATCAATGCTTTCTGAAACGGCCGCTATGTCCACCTCTGCCCCGGCCGTCAGACTATATTTTTCGGCCGTATTTTTAATGTCCATCGCCACATAGTCAAGAAGCCCTTCTTTCGAAAGCGCGACAAGCTTTTCGGGAAAGCTTCCGTTTGTGTCCAGCTTGATTTGAAAGCCCTCTGCCCGGATTTTTCGTATAAATTCGGCAATATCCGGCTGTAGTAGCGGCTCGCCGCCGGTGATACAAACGCCATCCAGTATCCCTTTTCGCTTATTTAAAAAGGAAAAAAAGTCTTCTTCCTCTATCTCTTGCGTGGCGATGGGCGCCGTCACAAGCGGTGCATTATGGCAAAACGGGCAGCGAAAGTTGCAGCCGCCAGTAAACACCGTGCAGGCCGTATGCCCCGGATAATCCAGAAGCGTCAACTTCATTAGTCCGAAAATCTTCACAAGGCTTTCTCCTTTCATCCATAACAGTATATAGGTTTATTTTTGTATTTTCTTTCAAAAATATCTATATATAGTATACCACCTCTCTTTGCGTTTGTAAATAGTTTTTACAAAAAAGAATATTTTTTCTTTTCAGAAAGAAACTTTTAATAGGCTTGACATTGACGCCGAATTTTGATATTCTATATATACCCCTTTAGGGTATACCGAAAGAGCGGAGGTGCTTTGATGAATCCTTGTCCCTGTAATAAAATAAAAGTACGCACACCTGAAGAAATAAAGGAGTTGACAAGTCGCCTTGCCCGGATTGAAGGGCAGGTACGCGGACTTCGCAATATGGTAGAAAACCACGCCTACTGTCCCGACATTTTAACGCAGACTTCGGCCGCACGGGCGGCGCTGGCTGCTTTTAGCCGCTTGCTTTTGGAAAATCACATCCAAACCTGCGTTACAGAAGACATCCGGGCCGGAAAAAGCGAGGCAACCGCAGAGCTGATGGATTTGCTTCGCAAACTGATGTAAGGAGGGATTTTTTTGGAAAAGTATACTGTAACCGGCATGAATTGTGCCGCCTGCAGCGCGCGCGTAGAAAAGGCAGTTTCGGCACTTTCCGGTGTGTCCGCCTGCTCTGTAAATCTCCTGACCGGCACCATGCAGGTTTCGGGGACAGCCTCATCCAGCGCGATAATTGCTGCGGTGGAAAGCGCCGGCTATCACGCCCAAGCAGATTCCGCCGCTCCTACAGTCACGCCTTCTTCTTCGCAGGATACGGAAGCGGCTTCTCTCACCCGCCGCCTTGTCTTTTCGCTTCTTTTTCTTCTGCCACTTGTCTACCTGACGATGGGGCACAATATGTTCGGCTTTCCGCTACCTGCTTTTTTCAGCGGCAATCCCCTTGCGCTCGGCCTTTTGCAGTTTCTTCTCGCAGGGGCAGTGCTTGTTTGCAACCGTGCTTTCTTTATCCGGGGTGCACGCGGACTCTTTCGCCGTGCGCCCAATATGGATACGCTTGTCGCCCTCGGCTCCGGCGCCGCTTTTCTCTATAGCACCATTCTTTTGCTTTGGATGACGAAAAGTGCCGCGCCACACGCGCTTTTACACAGTTTGTATTTTGAATCGGCCGCCATGATTCTCGTTTTAATCACCGTTGGAAAGCGTCTAGAAGCAGGCGCAAAAGGCAGAACGCAAGCGGCTATGCGCGGGCTTTTGGCGCTCACCCCAAAGCTTGCACTTGTTGAGCGAGACGGCACGCTTTTGGAAATCCCTGCAGAGAAGGTTAAGATAGGCGATGTTTTCATTTTAAAGTCCGGCGCGTCCGTTCCTTGTGACGGCGAGGTGCTGGAAGGCAATGCTGCTATCAGCGAAGCTGCGCTTACGGGCGAAAGTATTCCGGCTGAAAAAGAAGCGGGGAGCACAGTTTCTGCCGGTACAATCTGCGAAACCGGCTATCTCCGTTGCCGCGCGACAGGCGTTGGCGAAAACACTACCCTCGCCCGCATTATCCAGCTCGTTTCAGAAGCGTCTGCCTCTAAAGCACCGATTGCCCGCATGGCCGACACCGTATCCGGCATTTTTGTTCCTATTGTTCTCGTCATTTCTCTTCTTACGCTCCTTATCTGGCTTTTAGCAGGACAAACAGCCGGTTTCGCGCTTACGCGCGCCATTACTGTTTTAGTCGTCAGTTGCCCCTGTGCGCTCGGGCTGGCAACACCCGTTGCCATCATGGTTGCCAGCGGCACCGGTGCCCGGCACGGCATCCTCTTTAAAAATGCCGCCGCGCTGGAAATGGCCGGCCGCATCCGGACGGTTGTTTTCGATAAAACCGGTACAATTACAAACGGTACGCCCACGCTTTCCGACATTCTCCCCCTTGGTATGACGGAAGATGCACTTTTAACACTTTTTGCGAGCCTTGAGGCCAAAAGCGAACATCCGCTGGCACAGGCTATCACAAAGGCCGCATCCGGCCGCGGCCTCACGCTTTTGGAAATAAGTGATTTTATGGTACATCCCGGCGGCGGCGTTTCCGGGCAAATAGAAGAGAAAGTTCTTCTCGGCGGCAACGCTCGGTTTATGGAAAAGCAAGGCATTTCTACCGCTGCGCTCGCAGAGGCAGCTGCGCAATTGGCCGATGCCGGAAAAACGCCGCTCTATTTTGCTATGGACGGCACCCTCTGTGGCCTTCTCGGCGCCGAAGATGCGCCACGGCCTGATAGTGCTGCCGCAATTTCTCACCTGCAGCGCCTTGGGCTTCGCACCGTGATGCTGACCGGTGATACCGCGCAAACCGCGTCGGCCATAGGGCGCGCCGTGGGGATTACGGAAGTGTTTGCATCCGTTTTACCTGATGAAAAGGAAGCGACGATTCGTTCGCTCCAGAAAGAAGGGCTCGTTGCTATGGTAGGCGACGGCATTAACGATGCCCCGGCACTCATGCGTGCAGACCTTGGCATTGCCATCGGCGCCGGGACGGATATCGCGATGGAATCGTCTGATGTGGTGCTCACAAAGAGCAGCCTTTTCGATGCCGCCTTTGCCTTGCAGCTTGGCCGCAGTACCCTTCGCAACATCAAAGAAAACCTCTTTTGGGCGTTCCTTTATAATGTCTGCGGCATTCCGCTTGCCGCCGGCGCGCTATATCCCCTATGGGGGCTGGAGCTTTCGCCTATGTTCGGGGCGGCAGCCATGAGTCTTTCGAGTTTCTGCGTTGTATCGAACGCACTGCGTCTTTACCGAGTAAAACCAGATTTCACCATGCAAAAAAAGAAGGAGGAACAGAATATGGAAAAAGTCATGAAAGTTTCGGGCATGCAGTGCCCGCATTGCGAGGGGCGCATGCAGGCCGCGCTGGAGGCAATCCCGGGTGTTGCCGGTGCGATTTGCAGCCATGAAAAGGGTACGGCCGTTGTCACCCTTTCCGCGCCCGTTTCCGACGCCGTCCTTTTAAAGGCCGCAGAGGATGCCGGCTATCCGGCCTCCATGCTTTAATCCGCACATCTTTCGTTTTCATTTGACAAAAGTCGGCTTCTATAGTATAATGAAGGCAGAATATGTATAAGGAGAGTCCTATGCAAATTAAAGAATCTGCCGAGAATTATCTGGAGGCCATTTTGGTTCTAAAAAGAAAAAAAGGATATGTGCGCAGCATTGACATTGCGAACGAACTGCATTTTACAAAGCCGAGCGTTTCTGTTGCCATGAAGCATTTCCGGGAAGAAGGATTCATCACCACGGCGCCGGACGGTACAATTTCGCTGACGGAGAAAGGGCAGTCGATTGCCGAGCGCGTGTATGCCCGGCACCAGACAATTGCGGCCGCGCTTCTGCTTTTAGGCGTTTCCGAAGAAACGGCGTATGAAGACAGTTGCAAGATTGAGCATGACATCAGCGAGGAAACCTTCCTGCGTCTAAGGGAATTTGTTGAAACGCATTCGGGAAAGTAATTCGTCTTTAAAACCAAAGTGGCGTTTAAAACTTTTTGTGTTTTAAACGCCACTTTTTTTATATTCCCGTATTTTATTTTGCCGTAGTTTTCCCTCGTACCATGTTATTATACGCACTTAAAAGCGCCTTGGAACTTGCGCGGATAATATCGGTGTGGGTACCGGCGCCCCAGTAAAGTGTCCCCGTTTCGTCAGCGATTCCGATATACGCTGCCGCCACGCTTTTTGAGCCGTCCGTCTCTAAACTATGCTCGGAGTAAACCGAAAGCCTATAATCCTCCCCGGTCACCTTTTTAAGCGCACTGCTGATCGCGTCGAGCGAGCCGTTCCCCTCGGTATGAACCTTCTCAAGACGCCCGGAAATTGAAAATGTAATTTCCGCCTCTACATTGTTGTCCTTCTGCCGGAAATGATGCTCGGTGATAGAAACCGGCTCTTTGCATTCAAAATAATGCTTTTCAAAAATCTCAAGCACATCGGCCGCCTTCAGTTCGCGATGTTCCTGGTCGGAAATATGCTTGCAGAGGTAGCTTAAATGTTCGCGCATCCCTGTCGGCAGGCAATATCCGTAGCTTTGCTCCAGCAGATAGCCGATGCCGCCCTTTCCGCTTTGCGAGTTGACGCGAATGACATCTGTATCATAAGTCCGGTTAATATCCGTTGGATCTATAGGGAGGTAGGGAACAGACCAGCGGTGCAGATTCTTTTCCTCGCGCCAGCGCATTCCTTTGGCAATCGCATCCTGATGACTGCCCGAAAAGGCAGCAAACACCAGCGCGCCAGCATAAGGCGAACGCGGATGCACACGCATGCCTGTACAATTTTCATAAGTCGCCACAATGGAAGGCATGTCGGAAAAATCCAGTCCCGGCGCGATGCCGTGGACATAGAGATTCATCGCAAGTGTTACAATGTCTGCGTTTCCGGTGCGTTCGCCGTTTCCAAATAAGGTTCCCTCCACGCGGTCAGCGCCGGCTAAAAGCGCCAGCTCCGTATCGGCCACACCTGTGCCGCGGTCATTATGCGGATGCACACTTAGAATAACATGCTCGCGGTATTTTAAATTCTTGCTCATGTATTCCACCTGCGAAGCGTATACATGCGGCAAGCTCATCTCGACCGTGACCGGCAGGTTGATAATGACGGGATTTTCTGCCGACGGCTCCAATACATCTAAAATAGCATTACAAACCTCGAGCGCATATGCCGGCTCTGCGCCGGTAAAGCTTTCCGGTGAATATTCAAACCGGAACGAGCCCTCATATTCTGCCGCCATTTTTTTCACAAGACGGGCACCCTCCACCGCAATATGCAGAATCTCGTCTTTGGACATTTTAAACACCTGCTCGCGCTGGGCAAGGCTGATAGAATTATAGAAATGGATAATCGTGTTCGGGGCACCCTTGCAGGCCTCAAAGGTTTTTCTTATGATATGCTCACGGCAAGGCGTCAGCACCTGCACGGCCACATCATCCGGAATACGCTTCTCGTCAATCAATTTTCGCAAAAAAGCATGCTCCGTTTCCGACGCCGCCGGAAAGCCGACCTCAATTTCCTTAAAACCAAGCTTTAAAAGAAGCGTATAAAACTCCAGCTTTTCTTCCATTGTCATGGGAATGACAAGGCTCTGGTTGCCATCGCGAAGGTCTACACTGCACCAGATAGGCGCATTTTCAATTTTTTCTTTTTGAACCCAGGTGTGATTCTCCGTCGGTGGCGGAAAATAACCCGGCCGATATTTCGTTATATCCATCCTTTGTGCTCCTTTCGCCCCCTATTTCGCCTTTTCGTTCTCATCAATAAAGAGGGGAACTATTTTTTGTGCATTCACATCTACAAGGCCCTTTGTCGTCATCTTTAGATGCGGAATCACCGGAAGACTCAAGAACGCCATCGTCATAAACGGGTCTACCCCGCATCCCATGCCGAGCGCCACAACGCTTTCCCGGATGGCCTCATTTTGCTGTACCACCGTCCCGGCCTCCTCCTCTGACATGAGCCCACCAATGGGGAGCGGCATTTCGGCAATCGTGACGCCGTCCCGAACGGCTAAGAGTCCACCACCAAGCTCTCGGAGGCGATTGGCAGCAGCTGCCATATCCCGCTCGCTGTTCCCGATTACAATCAGGTTATGCGCATCGTGTGAAACCGAGGAAGCAATCGCGCCATGTATAGCGCCAAGCCCTGTTAAAAATCCAATCCCACGATTCCCAGTTCCTTTATGCCGTTCTAAAACGGCAATCTTTACAATCTCTCTGCTTTCGTCTATGCCGTTTTGTATATCAAAATCCAACTCCAGCTGTTTTTCTTCTGTTAAAAGTTCGCCCGGCAAAGCCGTAATCACGCGGCACCGTTTCTTTCCGGTGGCAGATATGTGAAAATCAGCCTCAGAAACCGGTGGAAGCGAGAAGGAATTTCGCACCTCTGCTGCTACGCGCACATCCGTCCTGACCGGCACCGAGAGTTTGCCATTTTCCGCCACCAGTTTCCCGGCCTTGTACACGGCACCCACCCGAACCTCTTCCAGCGCATCCAGCACCAAAATGTCAGCCGCATAGCCCGGCGCAATTGCTCCTACATTTCTTAAGGAAAAGGCTTCGGCCGCCCAGATGGTGGCCATCTGTATCGCCGTAATCACATTTTTCCCATTTCGGACAGCGAGACGAATGCTCTCGTCAATATGGCCGTTTCGAAGAAGATCTGCCGCGTGCTTATCGTCGCTTACGAGAAGGCATCGCTTTGCCCATGGCGCATCAAAAAGCGGTAAAAGCGTTTCTAAATTCCGCGCGGCCGTTCCCTGGCGAATCATGACGCGCTGGCCCTTTCGAATCCGCTCCATCGCTTCCTCTGCCGAGGTGCATTCATGGTCATCGCCAATGCCGGCCGCAATATAGGCATCAAGCGCCTTCCCGGAAAGAAGCGGCGCATGCCCGTTTACCACACGGCCGCGCGCCCTGGCATCTTCTATTTTTTCTAAAAGGGTACGATCGCCTTGTATAACCCCCACATAGTTCATTACTTCTGCAAGGCCTAAAACGCGCGGATGCGCGTAAAATGGCAGCAAATCTGCGGCTTCCAGCGTCGCGCCTGCCTCGCAAAACGATGTCGCCGGCACGCAGGACGGCAACATGATATACACCGTCATCGGCAGCTCCTCGCTACTCGCGAGCATATAGCGTATCCCTTCTTTGCCGCATACATTTGCAATCTCATGCGGGTCTGCGACCACGGCCGTTGTGCCATGCGGCACGGCAATTTTAGAAAACTCGGCCGGCGAGAGCATCGTGCTTTCTATGTGGATATGTCCGTCAATAAAACCGGGGCAAAGCCACTTTCCGTGCACATCGCGCACAACATCGGCATCCGCATCCGTATAATCCCCAACCCCGATGATTCTTTCGTCCTCAATTAAAACATTTTCCTTTTCCAGCATACCGGTAAAGGTCTGTACCACGATTCCGTTTTTCAGTAGCGTTCGCATATTCCACCTCCGCACTATCCCTGCGCGCCTGCGAGATTTATTCCTGTAATAAAAAGCATTGCCTCTCTTTTTACGCTCCAGTATATCACAAAATCCGCACATAGTCAATCCAGCGGCCGGAAATTTCTGTTTTTTTGGGAAGGTAAGGAAAGACGCGTGTTGGTCCGGCTGGAAAAATTTTTGCATTGTCTACAGCGCTTCTTTGCGATACAATATAGATAGGGCACCCTATATCTATACAAATTTTTAATAGAGGAGGAATACCCATTCAAAACGATTTAGCCAAAAGCCGATTCTTTTTGGAGGCAACGCGCGCGCCAGCCTATTTATGAAGAGAATCCTGCCCCAAACAGAAAAACCTCTCAACCTCAGCTTATAAAGCCGAGTTTGAGAGGTTTTTATTACGCCGACAAAAGCCGGTCTTTTACATCTTATAAAGAATCGTAGTAATTGTCAAGCACGCTCTGCATTTCTGTGTGTGCAGCTGCAAGAGCCGTTTCGACATCTGCTTCTTTGTTGCGGATCTTACCGGCAACCTCACGCAAGATCGTTTCTAGATCGCCTGCGCAGGGATGCAGAATGATCGTAGCGCCGTGTTCATCAATGCCCTTATAGAATGCGCCCTTGTTTGCCGGCTTGCTGTTAGTGTTTACACCAACTGTATCAAGTGCAGATTTCATAATCGGGAAACCTGTCAACACAGATTCAGCATGCAGCATCTGGGATTCTTCGCTGAGGTAGAAGGAAATCCAGTCCCAAACAGCATCATAGGTCTGCTGGTCAACCCCTGCGTATACACAGAATACATTCGGCACATAAATGCAAGAGCGTCTGCCGCTCCAGCCGTACGGGGACAGAACCGCATCAAAATTAAGCTCCGGATTGAGACCTTCGATTACACGCGCGTCGCTAATCTGGATATGGCTCATTGCAATTTTGCCCTGCGAAAATGCAGAATTGAAGGCACCTAATGCAGAGAGCTCTGCCGGATCCATGATGCTACCGTTTTCCCACGGACGGAGGAAAGCTTCAAACCCTTCCTTTACCTTTGGATCGTTAAGGTTGGAGTTGCGGCCGTTATCCTTAAACGGTTCGCCGCCGGTTGCGAGAAGCCATTCCCACCATTTGGTTTCGCTTACATTCATACCATATATCTTCTCGCCATTTTCTCTTTCGAATGTCAGCTTTTCAGCCGCAGCGATGTAATCCTCGAAAGTCCATTCGTCTGTCGGATAGGGAACGCCGCGCTCATCAAAAAGATCTTTGTTATACACAAGGCCGTAGGAGTTAATTGCCTGCGGAACACCCCACAGTTTGCCTTCCGGATTCTGTACTGCACGCAGTGCGGCAGTGTACAGCGATTCATCCAGCGTGGATACCGAAGCATCGAGATCCTTCAGAGCACCCTGTTCGCCGAGAATGTAAGCGTTACTGCAGTCTGTAATGAAGACCGGAATAACATCCTTTTTCGCAGCGAGCTGCAGTTTAATCTTCTGCGTGAACTCACCCCAGGGGGCTTCGTCCGTCCTCACAACATACTGGTCTTTTCGTGCTTCCTTAAAGTTTTCCAGTATACGGCCATCCGAAAGCGTATCGCCACCAGGAATACCTAAAAGAAGTTCGAACTTACCGCCGCTTGCGGTTTTGTTTTCACAGCCTGCTAAAAGGCCTAAGATAAGTATACTTGCCAAAATTAAACAAAGTTTCTTTTTCATACCTCTTTATCTCTCCTTTTCTATTTTTTTGGCAATTAAATTATATCATATCCATTTCAAAAATGCAAATAAATATTCGGAAATTTTTTCTTTTTTTGTGCAATTTGGATATTTTGTTCTTGTTTCTAGAGAGCTGCTTGTGTTTTTTTATCGTTTTTTCGGCGTTTTTTCTTTTCCCTCCTTCGAGGCATGCACATGCGTCCCCGAGCACACATTGCAAAAATCTCTCCGGCTTGCGCCCGCTATCCACACGCCCTCTATTGCGCTTATATTAGGGATTTGTGCTAAAGAAAAGTATTGACAAATATGCCGGAATATGGTAGAATCAATTCGAAAGCGAATATAACACAGGCAGAAATAAAACGAAACTACAAGGAGGTGCAAATATGTATAAAGGTTTGAAAATCAAACCCCCGTTTTTCGAAATCGGTCCGAAAGCCTATCTGTACGGAGAAGAAATGTTGGCCCTTGCGAAGGTCATTGACAAAACGGCTTTAAAATATGATGTGGACATCATCGTAACGCCACAATATACGGATATTAAACTTTTGGCAGATAACACAGAGCGTATTTTGGTATTCGCCCAGCATATGGATTCCCTTCCCGTTGGCCGCGGACTTGGAAGCGTGTTGCCGGAGGCTGTGAAAGCGGCCGGTGCCGTAGGCGTTATGCTCAATCACGCCGAAAAACCGATTTCCCTTGCGGAGGTTGAAAAAACGATTCAGCGTGCAGACGAGGTGGGCCTTGGAACCATTGTCTGTGCAGATACGGTTGAGGATGTGAAGGCCATTGCAAAGCTGGGCCCGAACCTCATCGTTGCCGAGCCTACCGACCTGATTGGTACCGGACAAACGAGCGATTCCAACTATGTTCTCGACACCATCCGGACTGTAAATGAAATCAATCCTGACATCATGGTCCTGCAAGGCGCCGGCATTTCGAACGGCCAGGATGTGTATAACACAATCCGTCTTGGCGCACTGGCTACCGGCTCGACAAGCGGCATCATAAAGGCGGCGGATCCGTATGCCATGGTAGAGGAAATGATTTATAATCTGCGAAAGGCATGGGATGAGTTACATAAATGAAAAAAGAAGCTTTAGAGGCGGCAAAAGCTGCCTATACAATTGAAAGTGAATGTATCCGCGAAATGCTGGATTATTTTGACGAAGATGCCTTTTCGCGCGCCGTTGCCCTTCTGAAAAGTGCTACGCGCATCGGTACTTGCGGATGTGGGCATTCCGGCATTATGTGTCAGCATTTTTCGCATCTGCTTTGCTGTGTGGAACAGCCCTCCCGCTTTATCTCGCCCGCAGAGGCGGTGCATGGTGCCACCGGCTTTTTGCAGGAAGGCGATGTGATGGTTTTTGCTTCTCGTGGCGGAAAAACAAGCGAGCTTCTGCCGATTCTGGATATCTGCAAGCAGAAGAAGGTGTCTGTCATTACAGTAACGGAGAATCTCACCTCCCCGCTCGCGCTTGGTGCGGATGTTGTGCTTAAACAGTATGTCAATCGGGAAACCGATAAATATAATGCACAGGGCACCACCTCGTCTACGGCACTCTGTATGATTTTCCACGCATTGCAAACGGCATTGATTGAAGAAACCGATTATAAAAATGAGCAGTTCGCCTTAATTCACCCGGGCGGTGCCGTGGGTGAACGGCTAAATAAAAAATAGGAGGAGTTTAACATGGAATTTAAAGTATTTCAAAAGGAATTGGAGCTGCAGTCCAGAGGCTGGATCCCCACATTCCACGATGTGTCCAAGGAAATTATGGAGATTGTAGCAGCTTCCGGTGTAAAGAACGGAACGGTTTGCATTGCTTCGCATCATACCACTTGCTCGGTTATGATTCAGGAATGCTCACACGACATTGACTCTTTCGACCTCGAATATCTCCAGCACGACCTTCTGGATATCATGCGCAAAATGATTCCGGATTTCGCAGAGGAGCATCAGTATCGTCATCCCGGCCCGATTCATTCCCAGTTCGGCAGATATGTAAACGAGCCCGGCGACTACACCAGCATGAACACGGACGGACATCTGCGCAGCGCTTTCTTCGGTAGAAGCGAAACGATGACGATTAAGGATGGCGTTTTAGACGGTGGCGAATTTGCACACATCTACTTTATCGACTGGGATCATGTCCGCGCACGCCGCAGACAGCTCAATGTTACTGTTATGGGTACCACCGATGATGTCGGCGACAGAAAGTGGAACGGCGGTGAAGTGATTAACACGCTCCGCAAGTATACAGACGAAGAAAAGGCATTTGATGTGCACTACACCCTGCAGCAGGAAAGATAATATAATAAAGCAGTTTAAAAGGAAAGGAATCTGTTTTTACAGGTTCCTTTCTTTTTTACAGTTCAGCCTTCTCACCTTTTCTCGCTTTTTTTCATACTATGGAAAGGAAGTGATAGATAGAAAGGCGGAAGACGATGAAGCTTTTAATTCTAGGTGGCGACAAGCGTGTGTCCTATATGGCTGAAAAACTGAAGGAAGCCGGCTTTTTGGTAAGTTCGTATATACAAAACGCCCCCGCCGGTGGCGAGGCAGCACTAAAACAAACTGTTTTTGATGCGGATGTGTTTGTGGGAGGGCTTCCCTTTTCCCAGGATGGGCAAACACTATTTGCCCCTTTTTTTGAAACGCCGCTTCTACTGGACACCCTGTTTTCCTGTCTGCGGCCGGGAATGCCTATGCTTTTGGGGAAACCCGGCGAAGCGCTTTCAAAAAAACTTATGGAAAGCGGTGCTATTGTGCATGACTATTTTGCGCGGGAGGAGGTTTCGCTTCTCAACGCCGTCCCCACAGCAGAGGGCGCAATTGAAATCGCGCTCTCGCATTTGCCGGTCACGCTCTGGGGAACCGAATGTCTCGTTGCCGGTTTTGGGCGCATCGGACAATATCTGGCGCGGCTTTTATCCTTTATGGGTGCGCGTGTAACCGTTTCGGCACGCAAGGCATCAGATTTTGCAAAATGCCGAATGCTCGGCTATCACGCCTTGCATACTGCCGCACTTGCCGAAGTACCATGCCCCTTTCGTGTAGTGTTTAACACGATTCCGCATCCGGTATTTTCCCGCGCCGTTCTCTCTTCTTTTCCCTCCGATTGTCTCTTTATTGACCTTGCGTCCGCGCCGGGGGGATTTGAGACCGAAGCGGCGGCAGAAATGGGCTACACTCTTTTGCCTGCGCTATCCCTTCCCGGCAAGGTTGCGCCGGAAACTGCCGGCGAAATTTTAGCCGATGCCGTGCAAAGCATTATCAGGGAAAGGAACTGAAACTATGGATTTATCCGGCATCACGGCAGGCTTCGCGCTCACCGGTTCCTTCTGTACCTTCAGCGCAGTCCTGCCACAGCTTGCATCCCTTGTGGAGACCGGGGCAAAAGTTTTGCCCATCATGAGTACATTTGCCGCCGGCACCGATACCCGATTCGGTACCGCTGCCGCCTTTCGGGAAACGATTGAGGGGCTATGCGGCGAAAAAATAATTGCAACGATTGCGGGTGCCGAGCCTATCGGTCCCAAAAAACTTCTGGATATTCTGCTGATTGCCCCCTGTACCGGCAATACGCTGGCAAAGCTCGCCTATGGCATTGCCGATTCTCCGGTCACAATGGCGGCAAAGGCGCATCTCCGGAATGCGCGCCCGGTTGTTTTAGCCGTCTCTACAAACGATGGTCTCGCGGGCGCTGCCAAGAATATCGGCTCGCTCTTAAATACGAAAAATATGTATTTCGTGCCCTTTGGGCAAGATGACCCGGCCGGAAAGCCGACCTCGCTCATCGCACACATGGACCTTTTGCTTCCCTCCATGGAAGCGGCGCTGTCCGGCACGCAATTGCAGCCAATTTTGCGCTCTTACTGATAAAAACGAAAGCCGGCGTCATCCTCTCAGGGATTGACGCCGGCTTTTTAAAACCCAAATGTTAATTGCAGTCTGCCGTAAGCGGCCCTGCAAGCTCTTCCAGATAGAAAAGTTTTCCGGGAAGCGTCGGAATAAACGAAGAGGTAATACTCTTATCCGGCCCATAGTGCAAGGTCGTCAGGAAGCTCATGCCCTGCCAGCCCATGCCGCGGCCTAACGCACCATCGCATCCACCGATGGCATAGTCCGCCTGTAGGAACAGGCCGGGGCCTACGGTGTTTGCTCTACACGGAACGAGTGTGGTTCTGCTCTTGAAGCTTGTAATCGCGTTTTGCTCAATTGTGAGCGGGTTCAGCTTTGCACCGATACGGTAGCACTGCTGCTTCCATTCTTCCACCGTTGCAAATTCCTCTGCAAAATGCGGTTCCCAGAATGCAATGTGACACGCACGGCCGATACCGTAAACCAGCACCAGTTTTGCGCCCTCTGCTTTTAATGCCGCAATCTTTTCCGGATATGTGGGCAGGTTCGTTTTAGAGGCAAAATTTCTCTGGCTTTCCGGGATAGTGAGATCCCCAAGCTTATTGAAGAAAGCTTCCTTCATGCTGTATTCGAAGGATGCCGGGTCAGTATTGGGGAGCGTATTCCCCTCTGCATCTGACCATTCGTCCATGTTGAATGTATAAACATGATCGCATTTTACTTTCCATGCGTTTAAGAAGTAAACTGCCCATTTATACATGCCCATCGGGCCTACCGGCAAAATCATAGCCAGCTTTTCGCCTCTGTCTCTCGCAGCTTTAATCTCCAGCGCGATTTCGTGACCCATATAGGTGTCAAAATCAGCGAGAGAGCTGCAAGCCACCGGCTGAAAATCTGCGTTCCAAAACGCCTCTCTTGCTACACCCTTTTCGCAGCAAGCATCAATTTTTTCAAGATCCCATCCCTTCGGGAAAAAATTCTCACAAAGAGAGCCCTTGACTGTGCTTAAAAAATCCATACCATTCACCTTTTCCTTTCAAAATATTTATTCTTCATACAAAAAATCGAGCGCCGCCATAATGCCAGTTTTAATAGCATCCGCGTTTACCTTTTGTTTCTGGCAGAGCGTAAGTGCACCTAAAAGCCGGTCATTCGGCATCAGCTTGCGCGAAGTTTCGCGGCCAACACGCTTGGTTGTATCTCCCAAAAACTTATTTCCAAAACGGAAGAGAAGGTCATCCGCATAGGCCAGAACCTCGGCCTTCTCCTTGCCAAATTCCTGTGCGAGCGCTTCAGAGGAAGCGTACATTGCGTTTTTGACAACGCCAAAGATTTCAGCATCCTCCATAGACTGCCAGATATATTCATATCCCTTTTTCATGCCCATATACGCCGCAATGGCGTGTCCCATATTGTGCAGATAGAGCTTGCTTTGAATGTGATACGCAAAGGGTTCGGAAGGAACCATGCCCCGGATTTCAGGAATCGGATTTTTAAACGCCGCTCTATCTACCGGCAAGGTGCAAAACGGCTCTACCCAGACCTTGCAGATATTGCCTTCCCGCATTTCGTCCGTCATGACCGGCACCATCCGACCGACGCTGGCTTCTACAAAGCCGACATTTTCAGGGGGCTCGATCAGTTCCTTTAAATACGCGTCTGCACCGATAAGGTTTTCACAGATGATGATGTCAAGTCCTTTCCCTTCACGCATGGAAAGCCCTTTCTTGATAACAGGTGCGATAAACGGAAGTACCTTTACGCCGGCGGAGGTAAACATAATATCCGCAGTTGCAATTTCCGCGGGTGCATCATCACTATGCACGGCGCGCACATTGGAAATTTGAACTTCCTTCTGGTATTCATTGCACACAATTTTAATGGGATAACCGCCCTCACGGTTAATCTGGTCAATCATAGCCTGATTGATGTCGATAAACACCGTTTCGTAGCCACTTTCATATAGAAGCTGTCCCAAAAAACCACGGCCTATGTTCCCGCCACCATATACGACTGCTTTCATTGATTTTCCTCCATAAATTTCAGTATATCCGCCATAGGCTTTATGCCGGTCGTAGCTCCCATTGCCGATACGCAATGTGCCCCGACAGCGTTTGCAAATCTTCCGCATTCCGCAAAAGAGAAACCTTTCGCAAGGCCGGTGATAAACCCTGCACAAAAACTATCGCCTGCCCCTGTTGTATCCACTGCCTTAACATGGTATGCGGGAAGAAATACGCCTTCGGCCTCTCTCGATTCGCGAAGATAGCAGCCCGCTTTTCCATTTTTGATTGCCACTTTCCCGACGCCATATCCAAAGAAGGTGTCCGCAATCTCCTTTAAGTCCGTTTTACCGCCCGCAAGCTGAATGGCTTCATCAATGCTGGGCAGGAATACATCAATGTACGGCATACAAGGCTTTAAAACCTCCATCCACCGTCCCTTGGCATCCCACGCGGTGTCCAAAACGGTTAGTTTTCCCATTTCCTTTGCTTTTTTCAACACCTTCGCGGCCACTTCGCCGTCAAAGGCATCCATCAGCATCGTTCCGGCAATAAAGACGATGTTAGATTTTTCAATCACATCAAAATTTACATCCGCGTAGTCATAAGTTGCATTCGCGCCCACGCAGTGCAGGAATGTTCTTTCGCCGCCTTGCGAGGACAATACAACAGAAGCCGAGGTCTGCGAAGCCGGGTCAACAACCAGCCCCTCAATATTGACATCGTTTTCCAAAAGGACATTCTTTAAGAATTCCCCGAATCTGTCGTCTCCGATTTTGCCGAGCACCGCTGTCTTAAGGCCGATTTTGCTCATATCGATACCGGCGCTCATCGCACAACCGCCGCTGAACATTTCGATGCTTTGAATGCGCTCGAGCATCCCCGGCGCCGGAAGTGCGTCCACAGGTTTTGCAATAACATCTGCTACCAGAATCCCAATACAGGCCACATCAATCATGGTGTGTCCCTCCTTTACGGGAGCATGCGCGCCGGCACAATTTTGGGCCAGGCAAAGCACGGCGTAAATGCTTCGGCAAACGGCACGCCGCACTGCAGACCCCTGAATTTTGCGCAGGTTCTTACGAAATCGGCAAAATCAATGTTATCATGGTCGCGCATCCATTTCAGCTGGCTGACATGGCATTCCAGCATTTCCAGTTTCAAATCCATCGTTTCAGTAATATCTACATATTCCGTAGGTGTAAAGCCAACCCCTGCGAGCGTATCCATATAATAAATGGGGGTTACCTTTGTAGCGGCACCCGTGCCGTAGTGCGGCACGCTTGCGCAGAAGGACGCATCAAAGACAAGCTTGGAAACTGCCGTATGATCCGGCATATAGTCGTTAGGGCTATGTGTAAAAATGATGTCGGGCTTAGCGTACCGAATGATATCCACCATTTTCTGGCGCTGTGCGGTATCTGCCGCTTCCGGTGCCAGATCGTCAATATCGGCCGTAATAACCTCAATCCCTGCCAGTGCTCCGGCAGAGCGTGCCTCTTCTCTCCGCATGACGCGAAGTTCGTCCGGCTGAATGATTTCGTGCCCCATGTTGCCGTTTGCAACATGGCAGACAATAACCTTATCGCCTCGTTTGGCGTATTTTGCCATTGTTCCCGCACAAGCAATTTCAATGTCATCGGGATGGCAGCCTACTGCGAGTATGTTCATGTAAAAATCTCCCTTCTTTTATTTGTTTATAGTTGCTTTTTCTGTAAATTTATTATATAATAGCTGCAACGAAAAGTCTTTAGCATTCCTTACTTTAAATTTATCATTTTTTCCGCAAATTGTAACGGAGGATATTATGTTTGAGCTTGAGCCTATCAAAAATGAAATCAAAATTAAAGGATTTCACTCCATCTATTATTTTGAATTCAGCAAAAACTTTTTCCACGAGCCGGAGGCACACGATTTCTGGGAAATGGTGTATGTTGACCGCGGTAATGTCATGGCAATCACAAACGGCATTGCCTGCGAGCTTACGCAAGGGCAGGTCATCTTTCACGAGCCCATGGAGATGCACGCCCACATTTCGGACAACAAGACGCCGAATAACATGATGATTATCTCCTTTTCTGCCGATAGCGCGGCGATGGATTTTTTCCGGGGCAAAACCTTTACGCTGGATAAAAACACGAAAATATTATTGTCTCTTTTTCTCGAGGAAACGAAACACGCCCTCGGCGAAATCCCTTCGGACTACCGGAACAAGAATAAACTCTCGTTTTCCAATTCGCTTTTCGGCTCTTCCCAGCTTCTGGAATGTTACCTTACGGAATTTCTAATTAAGCTGACGCGAACCGAAAACCGGGCCAGTGCCCCCATCATATCCAACAAAGAAAGTCGCGAAATTGCGGCGAACTCGATGTGTGAGCTGGTTTGCGAATATATGAAGAGCAACCTCTATCAAAAAATGACACTAAAGGAGCTCTGTGACCGGTTCTATATGGGAAAAACGCAAATGTGCAAAATGTTTGATGACTATCTCGGGCAAAGTCCCATGGAGTATTTCTCCAGTCTGAGAATAAAAGAGGCAAAGGCGCTTCTTCGGGAAAATACGCTCTCGGTCACCAAAATCGCGGAGCTTCTTCAATATAGCACCATTCATACCTTCTCAAGAAAATTTAAAAGCGCCGTTGGCGTTTCCCCCACCCAGTACAAAAAAAGCATATTATAAAATCTAAGGCAACCTATTCAGCCTGCATATTATCAATGAAAAAGACAGCATTTCTAAAAGAATACTGTCTTTTTTAATCTTCGGGAACTATTTTCGTTGGTTGGTAGCCTTACCCTTTTATAGCCTTTTTTCTAATTGCAGTTTATCGTTTTCATAACCGGGCTTACCTAAAAGCGCAAACATATTCTTCTTATAAGCCTCAACACCGGGCTGGTCAAAGGGATTTACACCAAGTAAATAGCCGCTTATGGCACAGGCTTTTTCAAAAAAATACACCAAATATCCAAAATGGAATGCGGAAAGTTCCGGAATATTGACGACAATATTGGGAACGCCGCCATCTTTGTGGGCAAGCAGCGTCGCTAAAAATGCCTGGTGGTTTACATCGTCAACGGTTTTACCGGCAAGATAATTCAGATTATCCAGATTCAGCGCATCCGGCTGAATCACAAGGTCCGCTTTGGGCTTTTCGACATTTAAAACCGTTTCGAATAAAATTCTCTGCCCCTCTTGTATATATTGTCCTAACGAGTGTAAATCCGTTGAAAAGGAGGCGGAGGCAGGAAAAATGCCTTTGTGTTCCTTCCCCTCACTTTCGCCATAGAGCTGCTTCCACCACTCTGAAAAATAGACGAGCTCCGGCTCGTAATTTACCATGATTTCAATGCTTTTTCCGCTTCGATAAAGTGCATTGCGACACGCCGCATATTGATAACACGCGTTTTGTTTCATATCGCTATCCAAAAAGTCATGATATGCCACCTGTGCGCCTTCCATCATCCTATTGATGTCGGCCCCGCAAACCGCGATGGGCAAAAGACCTACTGCTGTTAAAACCGAATATCTGCCCCCTATATCGTCAGGGATGGTAAAGGCTTCATACCCTTCTTTTTTCGCCAGTTCCTTAAGTGCGCCGCGACTTTTGTCTGTCGTTGCATATATTCGTTCCCGCGCGCCTGTCTTGCCATATTTTTCTTCCAGAAGCGCTTTGAAAAAGCGGAAGGCTATGGCGGGCTCCGTTGTGGTACCTGATTTTGAAATGACATTTACCGAAAAGTCCTTCTCGCGAACATAAGTGAGCATCTTTTTTAGGGAATTTGCGCTGATGGAATTACCGGCGAAAATGACCTCTGTCCTATTACTACCTGTCGGGCCTTGCAGCAAATCTATAGCGGCCTTTGCGCCAAGGTAAGAACCGCCAATGCCGATTACTACCAAAACATCAGATATGCTTCTGATTTTTTCCGCTGCTTTTTGTATTCTCTCAAATTCGTTTCGGTCATAGTGTATAGGAAGATGAAGCCAGCCGATAAAATCGTTTCCTGCCCCTTTTCCTTCGTGAAGAAGATTGTGCGCCATCGTTATTTCTTTCTGCATGGCTAAAATGTTCTCTTCCGAGATCTGCACCAGCGCTTTTTGGTAATCAACTGTTATTTTCTTCATACGCTTCTCCTTATTCAAAATTTTATTATAACAAAATCAGTTATATTTATAGCAAAATCCGTTTAAAATGTTTCCTCTCATTCTATGGAAATATGAATGTTATCCTTATTTTAAGCTATTTTCCCTGCACTTATGTTTCTATTATAGGTAAATCTCATAAAATGTTGTATATAGTAAAATAGGCGTCCTTAGAAAAAAGTGGTGCCGCATGAGCGAAGGATACGATATTTATCTGCAAAGCAAAAATTTTGGATTTATCAATCCGCATGTGTGCGGCCGGCAATCCTGTGCACCGGGACACTCGAGCAAAGGAATCAGAAGCTTGTGGCGATATGTGCGAGGAATATATAGCACTAAAGGTTATGGAGCTCTTATGTGAAATTTTGGGGACCGAACATAAGAAATCATACGCAGAAGTAGCAAAAAATATTATCGACTCTGATTATATGAATAAAATATCTGTTGCGAGCGTGGCGCAGCAGATAAGAATAGAAAAAAATTATTTAACAAAATTGTTTAAACAAAAATACGGCATGCCCGTCCAAAGATACATCATGGAAAAACGCATGTGCGAAGCATAACATTTCCTCCGGGCCGGATATACTGTAGGCGAAGTGAGTCAACTTATAGGCTATGAGGACAGTTTTTCGTTTTCTCGTGCCTTTAAAAATGTGTATGGGCTGGCGCCCAAGAATAAAAAGTGCAAACTGTAAAACACGCCGACGCATCGAATGGCAGAGATGCCCTATCTCCTAAGAAAGATACCCGCTTTGCCATTCCGATTAAAAGAGCAACGCTACGCAAGTAAAAAAGTTTAGATTTATGAGGAAAGTCCCTTCCCTTCCGTGTCTTACAACGCTCTCCAAACGCATATCTTTCCAAAAACAAATATAATAAAAAAACGACTTGTCGAAACAAGTCGTTTCTTCCGGGAATGTCGAACCGTAAGAATGTTTTGATTGAACAGCAATATAAATTCCTTTTTCTCGTTGTCGAAGGCAACATATCGCATTACGCAGTCATATGTCGCAAATTCTATCAGGAATTTATATCACTAAAAAAGCGTACTGAAAAATCCAGTACGCTTTTTTCATGGAAGAACCGAATGGTTTAGATGTAGTAAATTTTTAGTCGATATGCAAACTTCGTTTGCCCGATATATTTACTCCGCAAATTCGATATGTTTTTGCTACGCTAAAAGTCGATATGATATAAATCTCGTTGCCGCAAGGCAACATATCGAGTGCGTCAGCACATATCGAGTCATTTATGACATATCGAAAATCTTACAAGAGATTTATATCGATGAAAAAAAGACATTTTTCTTTGTCGAAAAATGTCTTTTTTTCTGGAGGCACCACCCGGATTTGAACCGGGGAATCAGGGTGTTGCAGACCCATGCCTTACCACTTGGCTATGGTGCCACATTTCATCTTATGATGCAAAGAGACGCAATATGCGTCTCTTTGGTTG
This sequence comes from Clostridia bacterium, assembly GCA_045531355.1. GTDB lineage: Bacteria > Bacillota > Clostridia > UMGS1883 > UMGS1540 > SIG447. The sequence goes on from JAZSDW010000047.1 coordinate 32,740, forward strand.
GAGCGAATGACGAGGCTCGAACTCGCTCCCTCCACCTTGGCAAGGTGGCGCTCTACCAGATGAGCTACATTCGCACAATGGTGCCTCCGGACGGAATCGAACCATCGACACGAGGATTTTCAGTCCTCTGCTCTACCGACTGAGCTACAGAGGCAATTTTTGGCGACCCGGATGGGGCTCGAACCCACGACCTCCAGCGTGACAGGCTGGCGTTCTAACCAACTGAACTACCGGGCCAAATTGGTGGGAGTAACAGGGCTCGAACCTGTGACCCTCTGCTTGTAAGGCAGATGCTCTCCCAGCTGAGCTATGCGCCCAATTCGGCTGCCGTTCGTAACGACAATGGATATTATAGCATAGCCTCATTAAATTGTCAATACTTTTTTTGATTTTTTTTGTTTTTTTTATTAGAGCTCTGCAGAATGCCGAAAAAACGGAATTTTTATTTGTGCTGTGCGAATAAAAGGCATAGACTTTGCGTAAAAAAAGGTGCCCCGGAAGAAATTTATAAAAAAGGCTTGACAAACTCGCAAAGAGGGGATATAATAATTAGCGTGTTCCGTATCTGGGTGTGGCGCAGTTTGGTAGCGTGCTTGAATGGGGTTCAAGAGGCCGGGAGTTCGAGTCTCCCCACTCAGACCAAAACGGCCCGGCTTTTCGCCGGGTCGTTTTTTATTCCCGCATATCCTCTCAAGGCGCCGTGAAAAGCGGAATCTGCGGTGGGAATAAGGTAAAAAGAATAAACAAGACTGCCAGTATCAGGCAAAGCATGCCCCAAAGGTGCGCATGCTTCTGTGCACCGCAGGAAAGCGTGGTCTTATAGGCAATATAAAATGCTGCAACCACACTGATATAAAAAATCAGAATATTGACGATGGCAGAGGAAACTCCCCATGCGCCTGTATAAGTGTAAAAAAAGACAGCAATCAGAAGTGTGCCCAGCAGTACGCCCATCTGCAGTGCCGAAGCGAGACATGGATAGGCATCCTTTTCGTTGAACTTCCAAACGAGAGAAAAGAGACACATCGGGAAAAAGAGAAGTTTCATGTGCTCCCATGTGGACTCGTTAATTGGAGTAAAGAGCCCGATTATCGTGTTTTGATTGGACGCGGCATACGCAAAATGTAATAGCGTTCCCAAAACCGAAACAAAGAGAACGCCCGTGAGCATGTATCGTTTTAATCCTTTCATACTTCATCACCCAGAATGAACATATGTACTGGGTGCTGGAAATATTCCGTTTGTCATCATATCGCCAATATAAAAACCTCCTACAAAAGACCGTAGGAGGTTTTTTACATCTGAACAGCCAGTTACCTGTTCTTATTTTGCTTTTTTCTTTTCGGTAAGAAGCACCCAAAGCGGTGTGGAAATGCAAATGGAAGAATAGGTTCCGACTAAAACGCCAATGATAATCGGCAGCGAGAACTCCCGAATGGAGTCGATGCCCAGCACATACAGAACTACAATCGTGATAAGCGTTGTAATCGAAGCGTTAATTGTGCGCGTCAGAACCTGGTTTAAGGCCTGATTGGAAACTTCCTCGAAGGGAACACGACGGCTGATCTTCCGATTTTCACGAATCTTATCGAAAATAACGATGGTGTTGTTAATCGAGTATCCAACAATCGTGAGAATTGCGGCAACGAATGTGGAGTTAATCTGCATCCGGAAGATGGCATAAATGGCAATCATAATCAACACATTATGCAGAAGCCCCAAAATAGCCGCAAGGCCTGAGCGAAAATCAAACCGGAAGGTGATATAAATCAGCATACACAAAACGGACAGCAGAATCGCGTTCAGAGCGTCTGTGAGCAGTTTTGTGCTGGCAGAAGCAGAAACATTCGTCGCTTCCTGCAGCGCCCTTTCGTCGAGTTCGTATCGCGCACGAATCGCGTCTACCACTGCATCGCGCTTTTCGGTGGGGATTTCTTCGGTCTTAATCGAAACATCGGCTTCCCCCGCCTTCTGCACTAAGGGCTTTACACCGGCCGCTTCTTCAACGATGGCAGAAATTTCTGCATTGTCAAAAGCCTGACCAATATTCATGCGAATTTCCGTACCCCCCAGGAAATCCAAACCAAAGTTTAGACCGCCGAAGGCAATATAGGCAACAACGCCGGCGAGAATTACGAAAAGGGAAATTGCGAAATAAATCTTTTTATGCTTTAAGAAATTCAAGATTCCTGCACCTCCTTCTTCAAACGGACACCAAAGGCGGTGGGTTTCTTCAGCCCCAAATTCAGGAATAATTTCAGGAGCATGCGCGTTACAAATACCGCCGTAATCATGCTGACAACAATACCGATTGCCAGTGTCCATGCAAAGCCCTTAATGGTGCCTGTACCAAAGGCGCCAAGAACCGCGGCGGCAATAATTGTCGTGATATTGGAGTCAATAATGGCGCCGAGTGCGCGGTGGAAGCCTGCGTCTACGGCAGACTTGGCGGACTTACCGGCACGAAGTTCTTCCTTGATTCTTTCAAAAATAACAACATTTGCATCCACAGCCATACCCACGGAGAGAACCACACCGGCAATACCCGGCAAGGTCAGCGTTCCCGTTACGCCGAGGAAGGAGAAATATCCGGAAATCGCCAGCACAACAACGCCTACATAACCGAGCAGGGCAATATCAGCAATGAGACCTGCCGTGCGATAAATCAGGAGCATGAAAATCATAACGAGCAGGATGCCGATTCCGGCAGCCAGAAGGCTTGTCTCCAGCGCTTTATCGCCTAAGGTAGGCCCAATGCTGCGGAGTTCTGCTTCCTTGAGTGCAAAAGGAAGCTGACCGCTCTGAATCTGGTCGGCAAGGCCGGAGGCTGCCGCCTCGGTAAAGTTGCCGTTAATAACGCAGGTGCTCGTTGTAATCGGCTCGCCAACCTCGGGACTTGAAATCATCTCTTCGTCCAGATAGATTGCAATGATATTCGAGCCGGCGCTCAACGCAGAAATTCTTGTTGTGGCGTCTGCGAATTTTTTCGTGCCCTCATCGGTAAATTCCAGCTCGACATAATGCTCCATCGAGCCGTTTTCCCTTGTCTGGCCATAGCGGTAGGTCGCACGCTTTACATCTGTGCCGCCTTCCATAATCACATTCCCATCGACATCCCGGAAGGTCAGCTTCGCCGTAGCGCCTAAAAGCTGGACCGCATCCTCGGGATTAGAAATGTTCGGAATTTCAATCGAAATCGTCTTGTTTCCGCGCTGGGTAACCGTCGCGTCATAATACCCTTGTACATCCAGACGGTTTCTGACAACCGCCATTGCCGCGTCCATATCCGTTTGAGAAGGATCTTCTGCGTCCGCCTCGAACGAAATAATCGAACCACCCACAAGGTCAAGGCCACGCTTGATGCCGTGCTCGGCATCCAGTGCCTTCGGGAAATAATAGGATTCCCCTGTGAAAGGATTCTCAATGGTTACGCCGCATACAGCAGTAAAAATCAGGGCCGCAATCACAACAAGTGTCAGCACAAGCCCTATGATGCTTTTTGCCTTCATTGGGTAACTCCTCCTTGTGTAAATCTTACAAAGTGTTTAAGCGGCACGCTCGTGCCGCTTCCGTTTTTTAGCCTTATCTTGTTTTTCGCCGGGTATTTACCCCGAAAATGCCGCCAAGCGCTCCCAGAAAAATGCCGAGGAGCAGAAGCTTTACAAAGCCGCTGCCAAAGGAAAAATCTCCAAAGCCCAGCGCCTGCACCAAGTAGGCTGCCGCCGTATAAAAAAGCCCTGCCAGGCTGCCACTGATAAAGCCACGGCCTTTTCGCCTTCTGGCCGTAAGGAATCCGGCCAGAAACATGCTACACGCCGTAGAAATCAAAATGCAGCTATCGGCCGCTTTTTCTGTGACCGGCCCAAACGCGATACATGCCGCCAGCAAACACAGAGACAACGCCGTTATGGCAAGCGAGATAAAAAGCGGTTTAAAAACGGAATTTAAAAAACCAGGTGCCGCTTCCGCGGCAGTTGTATGCCTTATCATCGTCCATTTCCCCTTTTTTAGAAAGCTACTGCATATCTATGCAAGGGGATGGCGGATTATTCCTTGATTGTCAGGCAATTTGCGACCGAAGTGCGCGAAACGGTCAGCGTAGACTTTTCTGTGCCGCTGCCGGATTCCAGCACAATCGTATCATCCTTCATCTTTACAATTTTGCCGTGGATGCCGCCGATCGTAACAATCCTATCGCCCACCGCTAGATTATCCAGCATTTCCTTCATTGCCTTCTGCTGTTTCTTCTGGGGACGGATGAGCATGAAATAAAAGAGCGCAATCATGACCACAATCCAGACAATGCTTCCAACATATTGTTCCAAACCGAATACCTCCTTTATATATGTGAATATATCTATTATACTGTTTTTTTCCGTATTTGGCAAGGGAATTTTTAAATTTTTCCAAATTTCATGCAAACGGCATCATCTGCCGGATGCTTGTAATATTGCTTGCGCACCGAAAAGGGCGTAAACCCAAGGGCAGAATACAGGGCAATTGCCGCCTCGCTTTGGCTTCGCACCTCAAGAAAAAACTGTGTGCCTGCTTCCGCCGCCTGCAACGCGTGCGAAAGAAGGCTGCGCGCGATGCCGCGCCTTCTCGCCTCGCGTTTTGTTGCGACAAGAAGAATTTCCGTTTCTTCCATACAAGTTTGAAAAAGAAGTGCGCCCAAAATCACATCTTCTTCCCATACCAAAAGCGTCATTGTTTTGTCGGAAAGAGCCGTCTCGAGTGCTTCCAAAGACCAAACACCGGGTATATCCTCCGCAAAAACGGCAAATACAGACGGAATATCTCCTATCCGCGCTTTTCTTATCATAATGGTGCCTCCGCCAGAAGGCTCTCAATCTGCTGTGCACATGCGCGATAGGTTTCCAGACTTCCGCCAAACGGGTCCGCCACATCTCCTTCTTTTCCGGCAAACGCGGCAAGTGTTTTTGTCTTTCCGCGTGCATGTGAAAAAAAGGTACACACCAGCGCGGCATGCCGCTCGGTCATCGTTAAAATCAGATCTGCTTCGCGGACCATTTCCTCTGTAAGCTGTTTGGACCGGTGGGCGGATATATCCAGCCCCCGCTCTTCCATGACCGCACAGGCATTTTCCGCTGCGGAAGCAGAAAATAGAACAGAAAGGCCTGCCGAGCTAACCACATGCGTATCCGTTTTAGCGCGAAGCAACGTCTCTGCCATAGGGCTTCGGCAAGTATTTCCAGTACAAACAAAAATAATCCGCATCGTGTTCCTTCCTTCCCTATATAGTTTTACCGCCAGCAGCCTTGAAAAGCCGGTTTCTAACGGCATCACCCATGCCGCCTGCCGGAGGTAAAACGGCAAAAATGACATCTGCACCCTCTTCATCCATTTCCCGAAGGGAATAAAAAAGGCGTGCCGCATACGCTTCCGCATCGTCCCCGGCGGAAAGAACTACCGGCAGGTCGGGCGCCTCTATTCCAAATGCCAGAACGCCGGGACGCGCATAGCGCATGGCCGCCTCTTGAATGCGGGACCCAGCATCGCTCCCTTCGGCGAGAAAAACCGGCGCTTTCGGCGCATAATGTGTATATTTCATGCCGGGGCTTTTCGGTGCACCCACGCCCGTTCCATAGAGCACTGCTCCAATTTCGGCGGTCAGCACTTCCTTCGTAACAGCACCAGGTCGCAAAATTGCCGGTGGCATGACCGTAAGGTCTAAAACTGTGGATTCCACGCCAAAGCGGCAGTCTCCACCGTCTATAATACAGTCGGCACGACCTTCCATGTCCATTCGCACATGCGCACCGCAGGTAGGGCTGGGTTTCCCGGAAAGGTTTGCACTTGGTGCAGCAATGGGAAGCCCGGCAAGCCGGATTAAGGCGTTGGCAACGGGATGAGAAGGCATGCGCACCGCAACGGTAGACAGTCCCGCCGTCACCGCGAGCGGTACCCGGTCTTTTTTCGGCAAAATCAATGTAAGCGGTCCACCCCAGAAGCGTTCAATTAGCTTTTCGGCAAGCGGCGAAACCTCACAGATTTCATCAAGCTGCTCCCGCCGCGCAACATGGACAATTAGGGGGTTATCTTGCGGACGCCCCTTCGCTTTAAATATTTTGGCAACTGCCGCCTCGTCAAACGCATTTGCACCAAGGCCGTAGACCGTTTCGGTCGGAAAAGCGCAAATGCCGCCGCTTTGCAAAATAGCGGCGGCAGGCAAAAGCTGTGCATCTTCAAACTGCTTAGGATTTACCTTAATCTGCATGGAGTTACCTCGCTTTAGAAGCAATTTCTTCCGAAATCATAGAAAGGAAATCATCGAGCGGCAAAGCGCCCTTGTCCCCATCCTTGCGGGAGCGAACGGCTACTGTGCCGGCGGCTTCCTCTGCTTCGCCGACAATCAGCATGTACGGAAGCTTCTCAAGCTGAGCCGAACGAATCTTATATCCAATCTTTTCATCGCGGCTATCCACCTCTGTGCGCACGCCTGCACGGCGAAGTGCCGCACAAACGCTTTCGGCATAGCCAAGATATTTTTCGCTGATAGGCAAAATGCGCACCTGTTGCGGCGACATCCAGGTTGGAAGCGCGCCGGCATATTTTTCAAGCAGAAGTGCGATGGTGCGCTCGTAGCAGCCAATGGAAGTTCTGTGGATAATATATGGGCGTTTCTTTTCCCCATCGGCCGCGGTGTATTCCATGCCGAATTTTTCGGCCAGCATCTGGTCAACCTGCAAGGTAATGAGTGTGTCTTCCTTGCCGTGCACATTCTTAATCTGAATATCCAGCTTCGGACCATAGAAGGCGGCTTCACCAACACCGATTGTGTACGAAATGCCCAAATGATCCAGAATTTTCTTCATTGTGCCCTGTGCTTCGTCCCATTGTTCGTCGGTACCGATATATTTTTCGCGGTTATCGGGGTCCCACTGCGAGAACCGGTAGCTGACATCCTCAGCAAGACCGATCGTTTCCAGCATATAGTTGGCAAGCTCCAGACAGCTTTTGAATTCTGCCTCCAGCTGCTCAGGTGTGCACATCAGATGCCCTTCCGAAATCGTAAACTGGCGCACACGGATAAGCCCGTGCATTTCGCCGGAAGCTTCGTTTCTGAAGAGCGTCGAGGTTTCGCCAAGACGCATCGGCAGATCGCGGTAAGACCGGCCGCGGTTCAAATACGCCTGATACTGGAAGGGGCAGGTCATCGGGCGAAGTGCAAAAACCTCCTCGTCCGTTTCCGGGTTTCCCAGCACAAACATGCCGTCACGATAGTGATCCCAATGGCCAGAAATTTTATACAGGTCACTTTTGGCCATCAGCGGTGTTTTTGTGCGCTGCCATCCCCATGCTTCTTCTGTATCCTCTACAAACCTCTGCAGCGTTTGCATGAGCATAGCGCCCTTCGGAAGCATGATCGGCAGCCCTTGTCCAATGAGCTCCGATGTTGTAAAATATTCAAGGTCACGACCGATTTTATTATGGTCGCGCTTTTTCGCTTCTTCCAGCGCTTCCAAATACGCTGTAAGGTCTGCATTTTTCGGGAAGGCAGTTCCATAGATGCGCTGCAGCATCTTGTTCTTCTCGTTACCGCGCCAATACGCACCGGTGATGCTCAACAGTCGAAACGCCTTGAGCTTTCCGGTAGACGGAAGGTGCGGCCCTGCACAAAGGTCCGTAAACTCCCCTTGTGTATAGAAGGAGATCTCGGCATCCTGCGGCAGGTCCTCGATAAGCTCCACTTTATACGGCTCGCCTTTTTCCGCCATCAGCTTTATTGCTTCCTCTCTCGGAAGCACAAAGCGTCGAATGGGTAAATCTTCCTTAATAATTTTCTTCATTTCTGCAGAAATCGCTTCTACGCTTTCCATAGAAAGATTTTCTTCCAGATCAATATCATAATAAAAGCCGTTTTCAATAGCCGGGCCAATTGCAAGCTTTGCAGAAGGGTACAGACGCTTTATAGCCTGTGCCAGCACATGGGAAGCTGTGTGCCTGTATACCGTTTTCCCTTCCTCACTATCGAAGGTCAGAATTTCGACAGTTGCATCCTCTGTAATCGGCATGTCCAATGCACACACCGCGCCGCCAATTTTTACGGCGAGGGCGGCACGATAGAGGCCATCGCTAATGCTTTTTGCAATTTCGGCACCCGTGATGCCACTTGCGAAGGAATGAACTTCTCCGCGCAAAGTAATGTTCAACATAGTATCACCGATTCTTTCAAAAAATATATAAAATATTATACGCTTTTTAGCGGGGAATGTCAATGAAAATTCCTGAAAAATCAATTTTTTCAACCGGATTCTTAATTTTTTAAAAGTTTTTCTTGACATATAATTTCCTGTGCTGTATAATAAATGTGTTTATGGTAGTGAAGCTATTGCTTTCTACATGGAAGGCGGAAAGCTAAAAAGCTGCCGCTGAACATTCCCGGAAATTGTTCGACTCGGAGGGAGGGATTGAGTTGTCGGAAATCAGAATCAAAGACAATGAGTCTTTAGATAGCGCGCTGCGCAGATTTAAACGCCAATGTGCCAAGTCCGGTGTTCTTTCTGAAATCAGAAAGAGAGAACACTATGAAAAGCCAAGCGTAAAGCGTAAGAAAAAATCAGAAGCAGCAAGAAAACGCAAATTTAAGTAAGCAACAAAGAAAGGGTAGCCATCCGGTTGCCCTTTTTTAGTCCAGCCGTAAAAAGGGGCAATATAAAAATTAAAAAACTTTTTTTAAAAAAAGTATTGACAAAGAAATCTCTTTGTGGTATCATATCAAAGTCGCAAGGACATGCGCCATTAGCTCAGCTGGTAGAGCAACTGACAAGTCGGATCGTAGCCATGTCGTTCTGTG
>JAZSDW010000006.1:0-2021 GCA_045531355.1 Clostridia bacterium
GCAGGAGGCGTCGTCCTTATCCGTTTGCAAAGGGCTTACACTGTATCATACTTATGATAAGCTATGCTTCGTATCAGAGGCTGCAATGACTAAAACGGCATACAAAATCAAAATCGAAGACAGCAATACATGTAGCTTTCAGGATAAAAATGTAATATATGTAAAATCGTCTTTGGATCCTCAAAAGTTTGTCGTTCGCACGCGCATGCCGGGCGATAAAATTTTTCTTGGTAAATGCGGTCACAAAAAAGTAAAAGATCTTTTTATCGACGAAAAAGTTCCTGTTTTTTTACGAGAAAAAATTCCGATTATGCTATATGAAAACGAAATCGTGTGGGTGTGCGGTATAAGAGATAATCCATCCTTTCGCGCAACCCCCGGCGAAAAGAATCTGAAACTAATTTACCAAAAGGAGAAAAATCATGCATAAAGACATCCAAGAATTATTGTTTGACGCGGACCAAATCAGTGCAAAGGTACATGAAATTGCCAAACAACTGGATGCGGTTTATAAAGACGAAGAAGTCATTTTGCTGGGTATCATGAAAGGAGCAATGCCTTTCTATACCGATTTGGCACGCGCAATTCACTTCCCCGCTTTGTTTGATTTTATGGGTGTTTCCAGCTACGGCGCATCGGTTCACTCTTCCGGGGAACTGAAAATCACGCTGGACCATGGAATGCCTTTTGAAAATAAGCATGTATTAATCATAGAAGATATCTTAGATACCGGCAACACGCTCTTTAATCTGCGCGAGTATCTTATGAAACAAAATCCGAAGACTCTGCGTATATGTTGTTTTTTGGACAAGCCTTCCCGGCGTCTTCGTGATATTGAAGCGGATTTTTCCGGTTTTACCATTCCGGATGCGTTCGTTGTCGGATACGGTTTGGATTACGCAGAGCACTATCGCAGTCTTCCCTACATAGGCATCCTAAAACCTGAAATATATGAAAATCGTTAACATTACATGAATATTCTTGCTCTGTTCTTGATTTTTGACATGAGCATATGATAGACTAAAGAGAACTTTAAAATCTGAGGTGATTTTTTTGAAAAAACAAGGCAAAAGGAGTTTCAGCGGAATCTGGTTTTACATTATCCTGCTGGCTGTCATTATGCTGATTTTCAGTGTTTTGAATTATAATCCGAAGGTAAAACCCATTCTGTATTCCGAGCTTCTTTCATACATCAAATCCGGTCAGGTAACGGAAATGATCATCGAAGACCGGACCGTTACCATTCAATTAAATGAAGCTGCTCCGGCAAGTGACCCTACTGCGAACCAGCGCGTTGCAAGCATCCCGTCCATCGGTGTTTTATACGAAAACGCCGGTGATGAAATTCAAGAACAGTTGGACAATGGTTCCTTAAAGCTTGACACCCCGGCTCCCGAAGAATTTCCATGGTGGGTATCCTTCTTGCCCTCTCTTTTAACAGTTGGTATTTTTATTGCTTTTTGGATTTTCTTTATGCGTCAGGCGCAAGGCGGCGGAAAAGCCATGAATTTTGGAAAAAGCACCGCAAAAGTCACACAAGGCAGCGAAACGCATGTTACATTTAAAGATGTTGCCGGCGCAGATGAAGAAAAAGAAGAACTGGAAGAGATTGTTGAGTTTCTGCGAGATTCTTCCAAGTTTATAGAACTCGGTGCCAGAATCCCGAAAGGCATCCTTTTGGTAGGACCTCCCGGAACAGGTAAAACCTTGCTTGCAAAGGCGATTGCAGGCGAAGCAAAAGTACCCTTCTTCTCCATCAGTGGTTCAGACTTCGTAGAGATGTTTGTCGGTGTGGGAGCTTCCCGTGTTCGTGACCTTTTCGACCAAGCGAAGAAATTTGCACCCAGTATCATTTTTATCGACGAAATTGATGCTGTTGGCCGTCACAGAGGCGCAGGTCTCGGCGGCGGGCATGACGAAAGAGAGCAAACCTTAAACCAGCTCTTGGTTGAAATGGACGGTTTTGGTGCAAACGAAGGCATTATCATCATTGCCGCAACCAACAGACAAGTCGGAGGCCA